>JAFAHP010000583.1 GCA_019237175.1 Alphaproteobacteria bacterium | reverse complement strand
GTGACCCAACAGCGGACGGTCAGACCTTTTCGATATTCCACATCAGAAGAGCGGGGGCGTTGATCACGCCCTTCAGGTTGCTGCGGTAGGCGGTCATCTGCGTCCATTGCCCGGTTGGGATGTACGGCACCACCTCGAAGGCGCGCTTCTGGATCGCCGCCGCCAGCTGTCGCCGTTCGCCGAATGTCTCCGCTTTGATCCATTGCGTGCGTAGCCCTTCGATCGTCTCATCTTTCGGCCATCCGAACCAAGCGGCATCGCCGTTGGCCTGCAGCATCACGTTGACACTCGGATCGAGAGTGTCGATCCCGACCCAGGCGGTGCCAAAGACATTCCAGCCGCCCTCATCAGGCGGTTTTTTTGAGGCGCGACGCGCCGAGATCGCACTCCAGTCCGCCGATACCAGCTCGACATTAAGCCCGAGCCTCTTGAGCAGATCGGCGGTGACCAATGCCGGAATGTGGGAATTGGCAAGCTCGACTGAGTCCAGCACCGTGATTTTCTCGCTGTTGTAGCCGGCTTCAGCGATCAGCCGCCTCGCCGCCGCGAAATCGCGCGGACCGGTGAGGACCTGCGATCCGTCCTCGTTCGTCATCGGCCCACCGCAGGTAAAGAACGAGGCACACACGTTCCAATGCTTCGGGTCGCCGGCCAATGCGGTCATAAACTCCGCCTGATTAACCACCAGCAGCATGGCCTGCCGCATCTTGAGGTTGTTGAACGGCGGCTGCAGCTGGTTGAAACGCATCATCGTCATGATCCCCATCGGGTTATCCGGGGTCAGGGCGATCTCGGGATTGTCGGCCAGCGCCGGTAGGAGGCCGGAGGGCGGGTTCTCCCACCAATCGGCCTCGCCATTGCCGAGCGCCGCCGCCTTGGTCATCGCGTCGGGGATGTTGAGCCATTCGACCCTATCGACCTTGACCACCTTGCTGCCCGACGCCCAACTTGGAGGCTCGCTGCGCGGCTCATAATCGGTGTTCTTCAGATAGACCACCCGGTGGCCCGGTTCGAACTCCTCCTTGCTGAACTTGAACGGACCCGACCCGACCATCTCGGTGATCGCCTGGAAGGGATCGGTGTCGGCGAGCCGCTCCGGCATCACAAACGATGGCAAGGTGGAAACCTTGGCGAGACCGTCGATCAACAACGGAAACGGCTCCGTCAATTTGATCGCGAACCCGGTATGGCCATCGGCCGCGATCGTATCGATGATCGGCACTAGCCACTGCCCAAGCGCGTCGCGCGCAGCCCAGCGCCGGATCGAGGCAACACAGTCGACACCGCGCACCGGGCTGCCATCATGGAATGCAAGCCCATCGCGCAATTTGAAACGGTAGGTCAGCTTGTCCGGCGAGATCGTGTAATCGCCGACCATCTGCGGATGCGGCGTAAAATCGCTGTCGATCGCGAACAGCGTGTCGAACACCATATAGCCGTGATTGCGCGTGAGATAGGCGGTCGTCCAGATCGGGTCGAGGATTCGGAGATCGGCCTGCGCAATAAAGCGCAGCGTCTTGTCTGTCGACGCCGCCCGGGTCGATGCGCCGACGCGGCTGACGGCGAGCGCAGCGGCAGCAGCAGCCGCCTCGCCCAAAGTGCGGCGACTGAGCCGATCGATCATGCCTACCTCCGCGGACGACGTTGCTGCACAAGCGAGGAGCCGGCTCGTTACGATTGAATGACGCGCTGGAGCGCACGCAGTCCATCGGTAAGTGCGGCTGGTCCCGGTTGCAGAATCAGCGACGACTTGATTTCGTGAAGCGCGCCGTTCCGAACGGCGGGGAGCTGGCCAAACCCTGGCCGTGCCGTCACCTTCTCCGCACGAAATTTCTTGCCGCACCATGAGCCGATAATGATGTCGGGGGCGCGTGCTATGATTTCCTCCGCGGTAACAACTCGTTCCTTCGCGGACTTGCCGCCGGCGCGGTCGGCAAAGATGTCGACGCCGCCAGCCGCTTCGATCAGCTCCGAGACCCAGCCGATGCCGGAGATCATCGGGCTGTCCCATTCCTCGAAATAGACGCGCGGTTGCCGCGGCAAGTGCGCGGCTTGTTGGCGCGCCGCGACCAGCCCGTCGGTCAGCTCTTCGACGAGGCGCTCGGCGCGATCCGCCGCATCGGTTATCGCGCCGAGCATGCGGATCATGTCGAAAATCCCCGCGATGGTACGCTGATTAAAGGCGTGAACATTGATGCCCTGGCGAACAAGTGCTGCGATAATGTCGGCCTGCAGGTCGGAGAAGCTGAGGACCAAATCTGGCCGCAGCTGGAGGATCTTCGGGATATCCGCCGAGGTGAAGGCCGAGATCCGCGGCTTGTCTCGCCGCGCCTCGGGAGGCCGCACACAATAGCCGGAGATACCGACGATGCGGCGCTGCTCGCCGAGAAGATAGAGCGTTTCGACGGTTTCCTCGGTCAGACAGACAATGCGCTCTGGTGGAAACATTCTCGCCTCCGGTGTCAGACACGCCTTATGAATGTCTACTCAGATCGTGCACTTTTGCGAGGGGGTTGTTCCTCCACCTCCCGACCCGATGGCCCCTGCCCGACCTATCTATACCTCGGTGGCGCCGGCGGACCGGCG
>JAFAHP010000430.1 GCA_019237175.1 Alphaproteobacteria bacterium | reverse complement strand
ATGCGCACGACGACAGCGTGCTGTTCGTCCGGCTCGACCCGCGGATGAAGCCGCGCACGTTGGGCATCGCCCGGCCGCCCGCCGACCCCTCCTTCTTTTTTGTCGGCTAATCGTCTTAGCCGAAATGACGAAAGTAATCCGAAAGTATTATGCGTCATTCCCGCGAAAGCGGGGGTCCAGGGGCAACTGCTGCGACCTTGCCGCTCTGGGTTCCCGCTTCCGAAGCTGTGATCGAATCGCCCCGGGGCGCCAAATGACGGGCTGCATTGCTATCGTGCGTGCTTCGAGGCCGCCTGCGGCGGCACCTCAGCATGAGGAAAGCCTTTGATGGCATCAAGAAAACTCCTCATCCTGAGGAAGCTGCGAAGCAGCTGTCTCGAAGGACGCACGGCTCGGATCCAGCCGGTTCGCAATTGGGTTACAGCCTCGACAGCGGGGGCCCAGGGCGACCGTCGGGGCGCTTGCCCCTAGGTTCCCGCTTGCGCGGGAATGACGCGAGAGGCCAGGTAAGGGCGGTGAATTGGCCCCATCGGGCGGCTTTTGCCGCCGGCAATCGGTTGCGGGCCAGGTCCAGAAACGCGGTCAGCGCGCCCGACACACAGGCATCGCACCGCGCATGAAGACCGTGCCGACCTGCGCCTCGGAAGGCGGGAAATCATGGACCGCCACGTGCCGCTGCTCCAGCAGCGGTTCGAGGCAGGAGCCCCGGACCGGCCGCGGTCAGCAAAGTCCCTTGGCTGTTGCGCTGAAACAGCATCGTCCCGAGTTCTTCTTCGAGTGGACTTACGCGGACGGTAACGTTGGATCGCACCGTATGCAGCGCTTCTGCGGCGCGGTCGATGCCGCCGAGGCGCGCCACTGCTTCCAAAACCTTCAGATCACCCGCATCGATTGCCCACTCCCTCTGCAGGTCTTTGCGGGCGGTCGGCAGCATCCGGCAGCGGCCGCGGCCGGCGGTCCTCACCGATCGCGACATAAGTAAAGATCGCCTGGGTGACCTTGCGCGCCTCGCCCGAGGCGAGATTACGGCGCCAGGCTTCGATGCGCGTCGTGATCGAGGTGCGGCCGGTGCGCACGATCTCACCATAGCAGCTGACCTCGTCGCCGACAAAAACCGGCTCGTGAAATACCATGCCGTCAACCGCCACTGTTGCGCAGCGCCCGCGTGCTCTTTGCGCCGCCAGATTGCCGCCGGCGAGGTCCATCTGCGCCAACAGCCAGCCGCCGAAAATGTCGCCGTTCGGGTTTGCGTCGGCCGGCATCGCCATGACACGGATCAGCGGCGCCGATGGTGGCAGCTCGGGCCGATCGGTTTGCGCCGCTTTCGTGCCGATTCTTCCCATCTCGCTCTCCGCTTCACGGCGATCCGACGACGCTCGCGTGACCTTTGACAGTCAACCTGCTGATGGGGAGGATGACAACCGGAATGGCGAATCCATATAGGGCGTTGTCGCTCGGCTGTGACCGGACGGAGTGGAGGAAGCAATGTCGGTAGGCGGAAAGTTGAGGCGGTTGCGCGGCGTCGCTTTCGCGGGGACGGCACTATTGGCGGGTGCCGGCGTCGCCAGCGAGTCGACGGTCTCCGCCTGGGCGCAAACCTATTCCTATCCACAGCAATCGACGCCCAACTATTCCTACCAGCAGCCATCATCGAATTACTCCTATCAGCCCAACTACTCCTATCAACAATCACCGGGCTATTCTTATCAGCAGCCATATGGCGGTTATTACAACTACAATCAGCAGCCATACCAAGGCGGATATAACTACGATCCCAATGGGTACAACTATGGCGGCTGGGGATGGCCTTCTTATTCCGCCTGGGGGTGGCCGTGGTGGGGCTGGTCGCCCTGGTGGTATGCCGGCTGGTGGGGTTGGCCCGGCTGGTGGGGGGGCTGGGGCTGGGGCTGGGGTCGCGGCTATGGCTATCGCGGCTATGGCTATCGCGGCTACGGTTATGCCGGTTATCACGGCTATGGCGGCTATGGCGGTTATCACGGCGGCTATGGCGGTTATCACGGCGGCTGGGGCGGTGGTGGCGGCTGGGGCGGTGGCGGCGGCTGGGGCGGCGGCGGCCACGGCGGTGGTGGCGGCCATCGCTGATCGGGGTGGAGTTTGCCTCTGCGAATGACCGAGACGGCGGCGCTCGCCCGGCATCTCGACCAGGTTCTGGCCGACGCGACGATCCGTGAATTGCCGAACCATTACCGCGGCAAGGTCCGCGACAATTACGACCTTGCCGATGGCCGGCGGATCATCATCGCCACCGATCGGCTCTCTGCCTTCGACCGGATCATCGCCGCGATCCCGCTGAAGGGGCAGGCGCTGACCCAGACCGCGCGCTTTTGGTTTGACGCGACCCGAGACATTTGCCCGAACCACGTCCTCGAATACCCTGATCCAAACGTGCTCGTCGGCCGACGGCTCGAAATCATGCCCGTCGAGATCGTCGTGCGCGACTATCTGACGGGCACGACCGCAACCTCGATCTGGCCGATGTACCAAAGGGGCCAGCGGCAGATCTACGGCATCAATTTTCCGGACGGTCTGCGCCAGAACCAAAGGCTGCCGGCCACGATCATCACGCCGACGACCAAGGCGTTCGACGGGGCGCACGACGAGCCCCTGACCGGCGAGGACATCATCGCGCGCAGACTGTTGAGTGAGGCACAGTGGGAGGACGTCTCGCGGAAGGCACTCGCACTGTTCGCCCGCGGGCGCGAAATCGCCGCCGGGCACGGCTTGATCCTGGTCGATACCAAATACGAGTTCGGTTTCGACGCGGCCGGGACGATCGTGCTGGCCGATGAGATCCACACCCCGGACAGCAGCCGTTTCTGGCTCAGCGAGAGCTACGAACAGCGCTTTGCCGGCGGCGAGCCGCCCGAAACCCTCGACAAGGATTTTGTCCGGCGATGGGTGGCGGCGCGCTGCGACCCTTATCGCGAGGAGATCCCGCCGGTTCCGCGCGCGATCATCGCCGAAGCCGCAAGGCTCTATATCGAGGTGTTCGAGATCATTACCGGCGAGCGCTTTCTGTTTCCTGATCCCGAAGTGCCGGTGCTCGAGCGCATCCGCGCCAACCTCTCGCGATATTTCTAATCTGCAGCGCCGGTCTACGAGGCTCCAATTGTCAGGCAGCCGGCAGTTTCCCTACCTGTTTCATAATCGTCGCCGCATCGTAATAGTCGAGATTCCGGGAGATACGGTTGCCGCGCACCTCGATTACGCTAACGCCGCGCACCGCGAATGGCTTGCCGGTCTTGAATACGCCGACGTCGCGGCCGCCGAATATCCATTCGATCGTCCCGTAACCATTGGCAACATGGGTGGAAACGAGCTTCACATAGAGCCCGCCTACGGACTCGTGAAAAAACTTGTGGAGGTCGCGTAGTTCGGCACTCCCTTTTTTCTTCAAGCCAAAGGTCACCTCCTCATAGACCCCATCAGGGGTGAAGGCGGTAACCAACACTTCCGGATCGGTCGAATTCCAGCCGTCGATCCATTTTGGCCGACGGATTTGCCGGCGGCGTTCACTGTCCCTGCCGCTTCTCCGGCGAATATCAGCCCGGCGCTCGCGCCGAAGATCAAATTGCGTCGCGCTACGCTCTCCATAAGGGTCTCCTCCCACCTGCCGGTGAACCCGGCTTGGGAGTTTCATTAAAGCATGTCATAAAAGGCAAACGTCGCCAACCTTGGGCACGCAAAGCGAGCGCCCAGGTGTCGATCGCATTGCTCTACGGTTTGCGTCGGATTTGCGCGCGTGCTCAACCCGTATTACGCTGCGGGAATGCGGCCGGGAGCCCTAACGGCTTTGCGGCCGGATCGACGATCGTGGCGGAACAAGGAGGAAAGGACATGCCTAGAATCAGACACATCGCATTGACCACCGCGGACCCGGGCAAGACCGCCGCATTTTACAAGGAAGCCTTCGGCATGCGCGAGATCCGCCGCAGCCCGAACGGTGCGGTGTTCTTGACCGACGGCTACATCAATCTCGCGGTGCTCAACCACAAGACCGAGAAAGACGCCGACGTCGGCGCCCACGGCCCTAATTTCAACGGCATCCATCATTTCGGCTTTGAGGTCGAAGACCTCGACCAGGCCGCAACGAAGCTGGAAAAGGCGGCGGGCCAACAGCTCACCGAAAAAGACGGTCTCGACATGGAGATGGCGCCCGGCACCCATCGCAATTTCGAAATGAAATGGGCCGGCCCCGATGGCGTTGTCATCGACATCTCCCACACCGGCTGGGACAACGGAACATGACCGGCAACATCACAATCTGCATCGGCACCGTCGGCAGCGGGGCGTGGACCAGCGGCGACGGCGGCGACAGCTGGCGCCGGGTCGGGCGCGGGCTCGGCAACGAAAGCCGCATCTACGGGATGAGCGCCCATCCGCGCGAGCCGCACACGGTGTTCGCTGGAGCCGATGACGGCCTCTACAAAAGCACGGACGGCGGCCGCAGCTTCGAACACATCGACACGCCGATGAACAAGATGGATGTGTGGAAGATCGCGTTCGATCAGACCGACCCCGACACGATCTTTGCCGGCACCCGCCCCGCCGCCCTGTTCCGCTCGCGCGACGGCGGGCGGCACTGGCAGCAATTGCCCGTCGACATGGTCGAGGAATGCCCGAATGTCGGGGTGCCGCGGGTAACCGCGTTGGCTGTCGATCCCAACGACCACCGCGTCATTTGGGCCGGGGTCGAAGTTGACGGGGTGCGGCGCAGCCTCGACGGCGGCGAAACCTGGACGCGGATCGCGGGCGGGCTCAACGACCCCGACATCCACGACGTGGCGGCCCGCCCGGCGGGCGACGGCAAGACGGTGTTGACCAGCACGCCGCGCGAAATCTTTGCCAGCAGCGACAAGGGCGAGAGCTGGCAGGGGCTGGGGGTCGGCCAGCACTTTAGCCTCCCCTATTGCCGCGGGCTGGCCTTGAAGGTCGACGATCCCGATACCGTGTTTGTCGCGACAGGTGACGGCGCGGCCGGCACCACCGGGGCCATCCAGCGTTCGCGGGACGGCGGCAAGACTTGGCAGCGTTTGCCCTTGCCGGATGCCCCCAATTCGCCGATCTGGGCGTTTGCGACGCATGCCGCAGATCCCGGGCTGATCGTCGCGTGCAGCCATTATGGCGAGCTGTACACGACCCTGAACGCCGGCGATTCGTGGCGCAAATTGCCCCGCGAGTTTACCGAGATCCGCGCCCTCGCCTGGACACCGAACTAAGCCGGAAGCCGGCAGATCAGCGGGTTTACCTCCTCCCATAACGGGGAGGAGGTAACGTGACTGACGCGAGCTTTCAGCTCTCGTTATCGCCCGCGCGGCGGGCAAATTCGGCCGCCCAACCCGACCATCCCGACGGAGGTCGGGATCCAGATCAGCCATAGGCACCGGCCTTCGCCGGTGTGGTCGAGTGAATGGCGCATCCGACGAACTTGCCCACTGCAGCACTAGGGCGTCTGACCCTGTCGGCGGCGCTCGCCTGCATGGTCGCAGTCCCCCAACCTGTTGCCCATGCGGCGGTGACGGCGGCCGCCATCTTCCGCCCAGATGCCGGCTTCCTCGCGCGTTTTCATCGGCAATGCGATGGCCGCACCGGTGCCGCGTTTGACGCCTGCTTTGCTGCAGCCATGGCAAAAGCCAGTGCATCAAGAGAGGCATTGGAGTTCACCCGGCGTCTTGGCAACCAAGCCTATCTGCAGGCGTTCGATCCGGCCGGCGGGCCGATCGCAATCGCACAAATGGTCTATCCG
>JAFAHP010000348.1 GCA_019237175.1 Alphaproteobacteria bacterium | reverse complement strand
TCGACGACGCTGACCGACGCGATGTTTTCCTCAACAAGCGCGGCGCGCGCCAGCCGGGCGAGTTCCGCATTCTCCTCGAGAGCGACAACCGCCCGCGCGAGTTTGCTCAAGACAGCCGCCTCGTATCCGGTCCCCGCGCCGACAACCAAGGCGACATCCGTCCGCTCGACGGCGGCAGCCTGGATCAGACGGGCGGCAACCAACGGTTCCATCAGACGCCGGCCGGGGGCAACCGGGACATCCTCGTCGATATACGCGATCGATCGGACGTTCTCGGGTACGAACAGCTCGCGCCGAATGCGGGCAAAGGCACCGATGACCCGCGCATCCGTCACCTTGTTCGGGCGGAGCTGGCTCTCGATCATGTGCGTGCGAGCCGCTTCGAACACCGTGAATCCTGTCCGACTAGGCGAAGGAGGGCTTCGCCTTATAGCCGTTTGGTCGAGCCAGTACAATCCGCAGCTTTTCACGCATTCAAAAGGGCAGCCTCTCGACCGGTTGGTTGTCGCCGAGTTCGGCCAGAAGCTGTCGTGCGGTTCGGTTCGAGATCGGATGGCGCCAGTGGGGCGCCACTTCGGCGAGCGGCGTCAGCACAAAGCGTCGCAGATGCAGCCGCGGATGCGGCAAGGTCAGGTCGGACGAAGTGAACCTTTCGCCGCAATAATCGAGCAAATCGAGGTCGATCGGGCGCGGCGCGTTGGGTTCGCCGCGGACACGACCGAACCGCACCTCGATGTTCTGCATCACCGCAAGGAGCTCGTGAGCGTCAGCGCGGGCGGTCACTGACGCGACGGCATTGATGAACCACGGTTGGCTCGAAGGCGGCACCGGGGCACTTCGATACCAGCCGGACCGCGCGAGCGTCGCAACCCCTTCGCGCGCAAGCGCTGCAAGGGCCGCGCTCAAGGTCTCGCGCGGCTCGCCGAACGCGCTATCGAGATTGGCCCCGAGCCCAATCAGGATCAGCGGCGTCAAGGCCTTAGAGGTACGGACCGGGCCGATGGTTCGTAACTCTTCTTATCGTCGCCCCCGCGGCAGCGGGGGCCCAGGGGCAGCATACGCGGAGTTTGGCGCCCTGGGTGCCCGCTTTCGCGGGCATGACGAGCATAGAGGAAGGCATCAGAATTGGACCACCCGCCCTAGCCAAGCAGAGCGCGGGCAATCGTCTCCCACTCCGCCTGGAGCGGCGCGGTCGACATCTCCCGCCCGGCGCGCCCGTACCAGCCGCGGGCATTGCGCAAATCGCCCTCCACGCGGTGGAGATAGGCATGCGCCCAGGCGCCGTCCGCGTCGCCCTGTTGCTGCGCGCACTTATGCGCTTGGTGCCAGTCGCCCTTCCTCTCCCACCACAAGGCTTGAGCAGCCATGCTCAACCCGGGCGGTGGTGTCTGTTGCGCGATCGAGGTGCTGAAAGTCTCGAAATCCATCCTCGTTCTCCTCGTGAGCTGGCTGTGCCGGGCTGCGGCCGACCCCGCCCGGATTCCACTCGGCGTCATTGCGAGGCGCCGGCGGGCGCCGCGGCAATCTCGTCGTCCCAGGCTCAGCCGAGATTGCTTCGCGGAGTTTATCCTCGGGCCGCGCAAAAAGCGCGGACCCGGGGGCTCGCAATGACAATAAAACGGTCGGGCAACCGCCCGCCCCTGTCGCGGCGTCAAGCGTGGCCGTCGGGGTTCCAGCCGATGGCGCGGCGCAGGAAATTGTAGCCAAGTGCGGTAAACGCGGCGCGCTGGCGATTGTCGCTGCCGTAGCCATGGCCGCCCGCGGCCGGCTCGTAGAAGTACGCTTTGTAGCCCATCGCTTGCAACTTGGCCGCCATTTTGCGGGCGTGGCCGGGGTGGACGCGATCGTCGCGCCGGCTCGTCATGATCATGATCGGAGGGTAATTTTGACCGGGGGAGGCGCTATGATAGGCTGAAATCTCCCTCAGAAAAATCCAGTCGTCGGGGTCGTCGGGGTCACCGTACTCGGCAATCCAGCTGGCGCCGGCGTGCAATTTCGAATAGCGACGCATGTCGATCAGCGGGATTGTGCATAATAGAGCGCCAAAGCAGTGGGGATACCGGGTCAGCATATTCGCAATCAGGATCCCGCCA
>JAFAHP010000472.1 GCA_019237175.1 Alphaproteobacteria bacterium | reverse complement strand
TTGCCGCCGCCATCGCCTGGTTTTTTCCAGCCCTGGAGCAGCCGGTATTGGCGCGGAGTCTCGGCCGCTATCAGCGACAGCGCGTGTGGGGGAGCGACCCGGTACTCCCCGAAGCCGGCTTTGAGCGATTGCGCGGCGGGCTTCTTTCGGGCGGGTTTATCCGCCGGCCGGTTCCTTATTCGGCATGCGTCGACAACCGGCTCGCACGGCAACTCGTCGCCCGTAGCGACAACCAAGGTTAATCGTTGCAAGGCATGTGAGCGGGATCTGGCGTCGGCGTGGCGCCAATACCGGCGCCGGCGGCGGAACCGCGTCACAATCCGGTTCAGCGGGCAATTGGCCATCAAAATGTAATAATTTTTCGCAGGCGGTCTTTTATCACAACCAGCGTTTGCCATTTTATGGCACAATATCTGCAGTACCGAGTTTTGGGTAACGCGGAGGGAGAGGGGTCAAATGGCAACGCTGGATGAACTCAGTCAGGAAAAGCAGAAGTTGGCCGAGAGGTTGGCGCGGCTCGATGCCGATCGGACAAGGCTCGCCCAGCAATTAGAGGAGCTCGAAATCGCCGAGCGCGTTCTCTCCCGCTTTGGCATGGCTCGACCGGCTGAGCGGCGCGGACGCGGACGGCCGGTGCGCACTGCACCGGTCAGCAGTGGGCGGCAGCCCCGCGCCGCTGTCAAACCGACAAGCCCTCTGTCATTGAGCGACGCGACGCTGAAAGCAGTCGAGGCGCATCAGGGCGGCGCCACTGCCGCCGAGGTGATGAACTATCTCTCGCGCGAGCTTGGCATGACGGTTCGACCCAATCACCTCGGCATCGCACTGCAGCGTCACCGCCGTGCCGGCCGCCTCGAAAGCCGCGATTCGCGCTGGTTCCTACCGCATTCGCAGAGCAATATGCCGTCGGCGGCGGCCGGCTGAATAAAGACCCATCCCTAGAAAATTCCCGACTGGGGGTGCAATATCTGATCGGTTCGCCGATCAGCGCCCCGCAAGCCCCGCTTTGCTAAGCGCTGCCGGTCAGCTCGCGGCGAACGATCGCGGCGCCTACGGCGAGCGCCTTTAATTTGGCAAAGGCGATGTCGCGAGGCAGGTATTTCATCCCACAATCGGGAGCCGGGATCAGCCGCTCCGGCGCGATATGGGCAAGGGCGGCGCGGATGCGGGCGGCGACAATCTCCGCTGGCTCCGGTTGCGGATCGCCCATGTTTATGACCCCGAAAATCACGGTCTTGTCGCCAAGCCGATCGAGATTGGTCAAATCGAGGTTGGGCTGTGCTGCCTCGATCGAGATCTGCTCGACGCGGCTGACGGTCAATTCAGACAAAAACGAATAGCTGTTGGGCTTGTCGCGCGCGACATACGCATAGCCGAAGCACAGATGCAGCGCCGTCGGGCCGGCAATACCGTCGAGCGCTCGATCGATCGCGGACAGCGCCAACCGCCGTGCTTCCTCGGGGCGCGCCTGCAGCCATGGCTCGTCGAGCTGGAGCACGTCGGCGCCGGCCGCCTTGAGATCATGCAGCTCGGCATTGACTGCAGCGGCATAATCCGCAACCAGCTCTTCTTCATCCTTGTAAAATTCGTTCTTGGCTTGACGCGACATTGTGAATGGACCGGGCAACGTGATCTTGATCGTGCGGTCGGTATGGCGCCGCAGGAACTCCACGTCACGCACTTCGACCGGACGTTGCCGGCGGATTGGTCCAACGATCCGCGGCACCACGACGGTGCCGGTCGATCGCCCGCGAACTGTCGCAGGATTGTCCAAAGCAATACCCGAAAGGGCGGTCGCAAACCGGTTCGAATAGCTTTCACGGCGGATCTCGCCATCGGTAATGATATCGATGCCCGCCAGCTCCATGTCACGGATCGCGAGCCGCGTGGCGTCATCCTGGGCCTGTTCGAGCCAAGGTTCCGCGATGCGCCACAATTGCTGAGCGCGCACCCGAACCGGCGGCAGATTCACCAGCCGCTCGCGATCGATCAGCCAGTCGGGCTGGGGATAGCTGCCAACCACCGTGGTGGGAAGAAGTGTGGCGGTCATCACTGAATCTCCGGTCGGCTAAGGTCGAATTGCTCGCTCGCCGGGCCCAAGATGCCAAATGGTCCGATTCTGACAAGTGACACCCTCACCCTATTCTCGTCATGCCCGCGAAAGCGGGCGCCCAGGGCGGCCAAACACTGCAACCGCGGCCCTGGGCCCCTCCCCGGGCGGCCGGCGCTTGCGGGCCGTCCCGGGGATCCGCGACGGCGACGGTAACGAGAACCGGGACCATTTGTTTCACTGGTACCCCGGCGTCAACTGCCGCACAGGTCTTATCGCGCTGAATTCGGGCTGGCCGCGTCTTCGGGCAAAGGCGGCTGCGACAACAGCCAGCCTTGGAGATCGTTTCGATGGTTCCACGCATCGCGCAGGGCGTTTCCGACCGCTTGCTGAGGACCCAATAGACAAATCGGAGCTCCCCGCCCTTCCCTCTGCTCACAGTCGTTGGTCCAGGCAGCGAGCGGTTTTTCGCATTGACCCAGCACATAGTTGGCGTCACCAAGAAAGAACTGCCCGGTCGCGATCGCCGTCCTGTAGCAGCGTACGAGGGCTGCGTCGAGCTTGCTGATCTGCTGAGGAGGCCGCTGTCCTTGCATCGGCGCCAGAAGCCAGCCCTTGCTGCCCGGGATAGTCTGGGCCCAGGCGGGGCCGATCAACAGCATCCAACCAATCAGGATCAGCCATCTCATCCGTGGAAGGTTCCAGCAAAGAAAGAGATCGACTGACGGGAGAGTGTCATTGCGAGCGCAGCGAAGCAATCCCGATGTACCTGACCACTGCGGCGGCGAGATTGCCCTCTTCGAGGCGCCGCCCTGCGGCGGCTCCTCAGGAGCGCCTTGCGGCGCCTCGCAATGACGCCATGTCGCTGGCTGCCAAGCGAGTTTCGTTCCTGGGGGCCGGGATCACCGGTGGCGAACCTAAATGGGGCCGTCCGGAGTTCCGAGGCCGTCTTGTTGACAGAGGCAAACGATGGCCGGCTGGATCAGACGGATCACCGCCAAACTGGTGAGCGCGGTGCCCCGCGAACCGTGACCACCGCTGTCAACGGATTGCCCTCGCCGCCGCAATCGCCGTTTTAACGCATTTTACCCGGCCGGAGCGCGGACTGCTTTGGCCGCTCACCGCGCTCAGCATGTTGATTTCCGCGCGTCACAATCCGGCGCACTCACCGAGCTTGTGGCCTGCCACCGTGTTCGGGTTAGGCGTCCCCGAGACCACGTCGTTCGCCGCCGGGGTGTTGCCGACGCAAACCAGGTTACCGCCGATCATGTTGCCTGCGACCGCAGGACTGGGTGTGCCTGCGAAGCTGGCCGTCGGGGTATTCGACGTCACCAGCACATTGCCCG
>JAFAHP010000104.1 GCA_019237175.1 Alphaproteobacteria bacterium | reverse complement strand
GCCTCTTCGAAATAAGTCACGATCGCCCGGACCAGGCCGCGCGCGAGACGCCGCCGATAGGACGGCTGCATCAGCAGACGCTCCTCGACCCTGTTTGACAGGCAGCCGAGTTCGACGAGGACGGAGGGAAAGTCGGGTGCCGTCAGCACAACAAACGCGGCCGCGCGCTGCGGATTTTCAAGCAATTTGACCTCACGCCCGAGAGCCCCGACGACGTCGCGCGCCAATTCCAGCGACTGATTTTCGGTCTGACGACGAGCCAGATCGATCAGAACGGCGTCGACCTCGCGCCACCGCCGGGCCAGCCGCACACCAACGATGATTTCCCGGTTTTCGCTGGCCGCGAGGGCCGCTGCTTCGCGGTCTGAGGCCGCTGCCGACAGGGTGAACACCGAAAGCCCCCGCATCGCCGAATTCGGGAGGGCGTCCGCGTGGATTGAGAGAAACAGATCGGCATGAAGCGCCCGGGCTCGGGCGACCCGCTCGCGCAGCGGCACATACGCGTCGAGGCCGCGCGTCAATGCCACGCGAAAGCGCCGCGAGGCCTTCAGCAACTGGGCGAGATCGAGCGCGGTCGCGAAGGTGATCAACTTTTCCTGCATGCCTCCAGCGCCAATAGCGCCCGGGTCGATGCCGCCATGGCCGGGATCGATGACGACCATCGGCAACCGGGGCAGCCGGCGCTTGGCTCTTTGCCCGGCGGGCGGCACACGGTCGGGCGCCCGCGCCAGACAGGCGTCGAGCGAAACCCCGGCCAAGGCAGAGCCAAGAGCCAAGCGCAGCACCGCGCGCCGCGCCCAAACCGCATTCCGCATCGCCCCACCCCAAGCGGCGCGTGCTCGCCCCGATCGAGCCGACCGCAGAGTTTGAATAATGTTCCAATCCTCAACGGTCGGCTAGCGATCGGCCGCGTTTCCGCCGATCCCGTGACCACCTAACGGTCGCGGCTGGGGCAGAGGGTTAATTAAGGGCGCGCTCGGAGTAATCCGGAAGCCGGGCTCGATTCGGCTTCGATGAGGCCCTTCACGGTTGCGCTGACCGTTCAGCGCAGCACCGGCATCTCTGCAAAGGACGGCGTCGCGTCGGCGTGGTGGATCGTGTTGATCGCGATGCGAATATCGGCATCGCTGTCGTTCGCCAATATCGGATGGCCGCTATTGGTGTTGCGCACGCGGCGCGGGAAATTGCTGCTAGTCACGTCGATCTCGATCCGGTGCCCCTCGGCGAAGGTGTGGTGAATGTGGCCGAGGTCGACTGTCAATCGTTCGATCCGATCCGCGACCAGCGGTCGCGGTACGCCAGAGGGGTCACGGTAGAGCGCGCGAGTGATCCCGTCCGTCAGCAGCATTGCACGACCATTGGGGTGCAGATCGATCAGCTTCCCGACAAAATCGGTGTCAGGGCAATCCGATTGGATCGAGAGCGTCAGGCGGACATTGCCGGCGATGGTCAGCGGCCCCGCCAATACCGTACCACGATAAATCAGCCCGTATTCAGGCAGGGCTTGAACCGGTCGCTGATCGTGCGAACCGGAGGATATTAACATATTGCGCCCGCCCAGGGTCGGGATCGGCCGGCGCGGATCATATCGATAACAGCGCGGCTGACCACCTGGACAAGCGTCGAGGCTGCCGTCGCCCAGTAGATAGAGTCGCTGTAGCCGAGCGGCCGGCGGCGGCCAGCGCTCGGCATAACGCCAGTCGTCTGGAATGTAGTTGGCCCGCTCCTCGACCCACGCACGCGGTGAATAATAGACCGCGGGCCCATCCATGACACCATTCGGTTCGTCCTTCAACCAATAATCGAACCATGTAAAATACGGATCGTGGTCCCAGAAATTGTCGTGATAGACAAAGTAATGTTCGTTCGGGCCGATCCATAATTTCTGGTTGCCAATACGGGCCTGTATCTCGGCGAAAGCCGTCATGACGCTCGCCTGAAAGATGTCGAACCACGTCGTGACGTGAAACCCTGGAATGTCGATCGTACGCCGAAAATTATGCGCGGCACGAAACGCGTCCGGGCCGGGGTGGGTGATGATCTCGTCGAGAAACGGCTGCCCAGTCGAAAAATCGGGGTAGTGGGTCAACGGCAACCGCATCCAGTCGTCGGACCCGATAAACGGTGGCTCGGCATGCGTCGCGGCGTCAAGCCGGGCGTAGCGGGCCGCAGCCGCGGCCGCGGCGGTCGCGAATTCCGCAGCACTGAGGCCAAGGCGCTGCATGACCCCCTCGCGATGCGCCGATGAGAGGCCGGGGATGTTGCGCGCCACCCACAGCCACAACCGCTCCATCTCGATCGACTGGCCCTCATAGACAACGTCGTCATAAATGCTCGACGCACCGGCCTGCGCGAAAAATGCGCGCAAGCTCGGATGCCGTGTCGAGGCGGCGGCAAATGCCGTCGTCGCTCCGGCCGACGAGCCAGACACACCAACCCGCTGGTTGGTCCATGGCTGTTGTGCAATCCATTCGAGCGTGTCGTGGCCGTCGGCCGCGTCATCGGCGTAGACCCGATCCTCACCCTCCGATCCGTGTCGGCCGCGGCAATCCTGGTAAACTGCAGCATAACCGCGGGCGACGATCGCGCGCCAACCGCGCAGGATTGAGCCCCGCATCGGCTCGGCCGCACTCGGCAGCCACGCCCTGCTGCAGTCAAACTTGTCGCGCGCTTCGGCTCC
>JAFAHP010000085.1 GCA_019237175.1 Alphaproteobacteria bacterium | reverse complement strand
GTGACCGGTTTGATTTTTAAGTGGCCACCCGATGTGCAGGGGCTGATAATTGGGACCAACTAGATGAAGATCGTCAATTCACTCAAATCACTCAAGAAACGCGACAAGAACTGTCGCATCATCCGGCGCAAGGGCCGTGTCTATGTGATCAATAAAACGAACCCGCGCTACAAGGCGCGCCAGGGCTGAGCGCGGACCCGCCGGGGCGGGCGGCAGCGAACACGAACATGAAGATGCCGACGCCCGATGCGGCCGTACTGCAGCGGCGGGCGGAAATCGTCGCGGCGCTGCAGCAGATCCTGCCGGGAGAAGGCGTCATTGTCTCCGAGGCCGAGCGGCGCGCTTACGAGAGTGACGGCCTGACCGCTTATCGGCAATTGCCGATGGTCGTGGCGCTGCCGTCGCGGGTCGATCAAGTCGCGGCAATATTGCGCTATTGCAAGGAGATGGGCGTCAAGGTCGTGCCGCGAGGCGCCGGCACCTCGCTGTCGGGTGGTGCTTTGCCGTTGGCCGATGGCGTGCTTCTCGGCATGGCCAAATTCAATCGCATTCTCGACATCGACTACGACAATCGATGTGTGACAGCCCAGCCCGGCGTCACGAATCTGGCATTGACGCAAGCTGTCGAGGACGCGGGCTTCTATTATGCGCCCGACCCTTCGAGCCAGATCGCGTGCACGATCGGCGGCAATGTCGCCGAAAATTCGGGCGGTGTGCACTGCCTTAAGTATGGGCTCACCACCAATAACCTTCTCGGCATCGAGATGGTTACGATGGACGGCGAGGTGATCCGTCTCGGCGGCAAGCATTTCGACGCCGATGGCTATGATCTCCTCGGCATCATGACCGGATCCGAAGGGCTTTTGGCTGTCGTCACCGAAGTTACGGTTCGCATTTTGCCAAAGCCGACAACCGCGCGCGCCTTGCTGATCGGGTTCCCCGGCACCGAGGATGCCGGGAAATGTGTCGCCGCGGTGATCGGCGCCGGCATCATCCCCAGCGGCATGGAAATGATGGATAGGCCGGCGATCCATGCCGCCGAAGCGTTTGTTCGGGCCGGTTATCCGCTCGATGTCGAAGCGTTGCTGATTGTCGAACTCGACGGGCCGCCAGCTGAAATCGATCATCTGATCGGCAAAGTCGAAGTTATTGGGCGTGAGCACCGCGCAACGACGGTTCAGGTCAGCACCAACGATGCCGAGCGGCTGGCCTTTTGGTCCGGGCGCAAGGCCGCGTTCCCGGCAGTCGGCCGCATTTCGCCCGATTATTACTGCATGGATGGGACGATCCCACGCGGCCGCCTGGCGCAGGTGCTGGCCCGCATGCGCGACCTGTCGGAGGAATATGGGCTCCGCGTCGCCAATGTGTTTCACGCCGGCGATGGCAATTTGCACCCGCTGATCCTCTACGACGCCAACAAGCTCAGCGAAATCGAACGCGCCGAGGCCTTTGGTGGCGACATTCTGCGGCTGTGCGTCGAAGTCGGCGGGGTACTGACTGGCGAGCACGGGGTCGGAGTCGAAAAGCGTGATCTGATGGGAACCATGTTCGACGAGACCGATCTCGCTCATCAACAGCGCGTCAAATGCGCCTTCGATCCCGATGGTTTGCTGAACCCGGGCAAAGTCTTTCCGCAGCTCCATCGCTGCGCCGAGCTCGGCCGGCTGCAAGTCCACTCCGCCCGCCTGCCCTTCCCCGATCTGCCGCGGTTCTGAGCTTCCGCCGGTTGCAAACGGGATCGGCGAATATGTAGGGCGGGAAAGCGCAGCGCATCCCGCCGCACGTGTGCCCCGATGCGCGGCATTGGCGGAGTACGCTCGCGCAGCGCGCTCGCTTCTCCGCCCTACGTACTAAGTAACTAAGTAATCCCAAGGCGTAGGTCGGGATAACCCCCGGGCTCGATCCGCTGGGAAGCCCATATCTGATGATAGGTTTCGCCTGCGCAACCCACCACCTCGGCGCAAAGAGGCGGGACGTCCAGTGACGAACGTTGCGATTGCCTCGCCGCGCCGGTGCTGACATCGTCTCGAGATGACACGGTTTTCGCCCAACGACCTGATGGAGTTGCGCGAGGCGGTCGGCGATGCGCTCGCGGCCGGCGCGCCGCTCGAATTGATCGCGGGCGGATCCAAGCGCGG
>JAFAHP010000390.1 GCA_019237175.1 Alphaproteobacteria bacterium | reverse complement strand
CCGATGTGCTGCCGCGGATTTGGACCCAAGAAGAGATCTCGTACGATGGCAAATACTATCACATCCCGCGGCGAGAGGTGCTGCCCAAACCGGTGCAACGACCGCACCCTCCCTTATGGTCGGCGTGCGGCAGCGACGAAACCGCGCACCTGACCGGGACCCTCGGGATGGGCGGGCTGTTCGGCAGCGAAGGCGGGCGCGATCGCGTGCGGGAGTTGATGGTGCTCTATCGGAGCGCCTTGCCGGCCCCTGTTGGCGGCGGTAACCGGACCGCCGGCCAGGCCGCGCTGATGACCGCGGGCTATTGCCATGAGGACCCGCAGGTTGTCGCCGGGCGCGGCACCGAATTGATCGCCTGGTATCTGGAACAGCAGCGCGAGCGTGCTCGGCTGGTATGGCGGGACTATGATCCCAACACGGTCCCATCGGACTATCAAGGCTACTACGCGCGCGACCAGCGTCTTGCCAGCGGTCCGCACCCGGGCGAGCCCACGGCCCACGAGGTCCGCGAGCAGGGCACGAAATTCTGTGTCGGCACACCCGCAGAATGCATCCGATTTCTCGAAACTTACGAAGCTCTCGGCATCGAGGAAGTAATTCTATTGTGCGCTGTCGGCCCGGCGCGACATGACGAGGTGCTTCACACCATTCGGCTCTTCGGCGAGGAGATCGTCCCTCATTTTCAATCCCGCAAGCCGTGCGCGGCGACGCTGAAAGCCTTGGCCTGACCGCTGAAGGACTCCCTTTCTTGGCGAAGCGCGATCGGCCCGATAACCGAGACCGGCGCCCGCGCGGTCGCCGGCCCGGCGATCCGCAGCGATTGGAGATTTCACCTGGTTCGGCGGCCGCGATGGGCAACCGAGGGATTAGATGTCCATAAATATGATGCGTAGCCGACGTAAACGGACGCTGCGGTTTTTCGGTCCTTGCCCGGCGCACGGCCAGCCGCGGCGTAAATCCGGGCTGGATAAATATCGGACAGTTGCCAAAACCCTCCCTCCCACGATCGCAGCTTCCGGCAACCGGAGAATTGCCCGCAACAATACCTAATCTTTCTTCGTGGCCCGGCTGACGGAACGCGGGTGGGGCCACCGGTGACGAAAATCGGCGGAGATGTGACCCGGCTCACGCGGCATCCGCGGCCCGATTGCTATCTTTAATCCGCCGAAATGCTTATCAGGGGCATTCCCATGTTGCGACGTTCCCTTCTAACCTGGGTCGTGGCATTTATCACGGGGACCCTCGCACCCACGATCTCCGCGATGGCCGCTAACGACCCGGTCGCCTTCATCAATAACCTCGGCGGCCAGTTCCAGACCGTGGCGAGAAATCCCTCTGCGGCGCAGAGAGTTGCGGAATTTCACGTGCTGTTTCGAGAGGACTTCGACGTCCCTGGTCTCGGCCGGTTTGTTCTGGGCCGCTTCACGCGGTTTCTGACTCCATTAGAGCAGCAGGAATTTCTTGCACTTTTCGAGACTTACGTAGTGTACACGTACAGTGATCGGTTGTCGGATTTCGCCGCTGACGGCAGCGTCCTCAGGGTGACCGGGAGCCAACCCGATACCGATGGAGCAATCGTGTCCAGCGAGGTTATCCGTGGCGACACAGCTCAGCCGATCAAGGTCGAGTGGCGTCTGGTTTGGCGCGACGGCATGTACAAGATCAGCGACGTTGTGATCGATGGCATCAGCATGGCCGTTAACGGGCGTTCCGAACTCGAAGGAGTTGTCGAGAGGAACGGCGGGCAGCCGCAGGTTATTCTCGCGGTGATGCAGCAGGACTGCGAACGCGCTGCACGTCAGTGGTGATCAGAAAGCTGGCGACGGGTTCACGCAGCACCAATTAGGGTCCGACCTGAAATCAAGCGAATCTCAATAGGATATCGTCGCCCCCGCGGAAAGCGGGGGTCCAGGGCAACCGCTGCGGCCTTGCCGCCCTGGATTCCCACTTTCGTGGGAATGACGAATAAGCTTTTAATGTCACGAGATTCATTTCTAGTTGGGCTCTTTAGCCGAAATGCACCGCGGTACCGCTTGGCAAAAGCTAGCCGTCGGCGTGAGGGGTAGTAATCTTCCGAACAACATTCAGACAGGTCAGATAACGCGCCAGATATATTTAGATAAAGTTTTTCCTATAAATGTGAACGACTTCACATATCTCAACCGATACCTGGATTATATAGATCATCGCCGGATGGGTTGGCCATGTGGAATATCGGATAAGGACATTATCCCTCCGCTTCGCGCCTGATCTAGTCGGTAATGAATGATAGAGACCGCGCCAGGGCGCTGTGACCCTGTCGTGGAGCAGAAATAGGAGTGCGGACCATGCGTAGGAATGCTTATCCAGTCGTCGCCTCCGCGGTTGTCGCAATCGGCGCTCTCATACTTGGAACACCTGCGCGAGCATATATTCAAGCAGGAACGCTCGCCTGCAATGTCGGGGGTGGCCCTGGCCTTATTATCCGGTCGTCACGACCGCTCAACTGCACGTATTCGGGACCGGGCGGACCTGAGCATTATGTTGGCAACATCGCCAAGCTCGGGGGCGATATCGGCTATCTCGCAGGCGGTCAGATGGTCTGGGAGGTGGTTGCGTCGACCGCCTATCCCGGACCGGGTTCGCTCGCCGGTAGTTACGGTGGCGTAACCGCCAGTGCCGCGATTGGGGTTGGGGCTGGCGCCAATGCCCTGGTCGGCGGATCTAACCGTTCGTTTTCGCTCCAGCCGGTCAGCCTCGAAGGCCAGACCGGCCTTGATTTCTCCGGTGGCCTCGCAACGATCAACCTGCAATACGCGCCTTAGCCAAACACCGGCCTTGCCGCGTCCCCGACCGTGCCTGGCGCGGCCGGGGACGCTCCTTAACGCGCGTTAATGCGCGTTAAGGCCTGCAAGGTTGTGTGGCCGCCGAATTTGTGCTCGGCGAAACGCCGGGGCCGCACCGCGTCCACGCCGTGCAACACCGCGCCCACCCATGATCGCTCGCTGATCCCGGGGGCGGGTAAGACGAACATTGCGCCCGCCCGCGCCTGATGACTTACTCGAGGCCGGGCAGCCCCCAATGCGGCGGCGCAAGGGCAAATTTGCCCGCCGCTCGACTCTTTTAGGGCAGGGCGCAGCGCATGAACGAGGACCCGATGAGACCTTCACCGACCGGCGGACCGGATAGGCTGTTTGCCGGCGTCGACGCCTTGCCGTTCGGCCGCCGCCAACGCCGCACGCGAGGGCCGCGCCTGCCGGTGATTGCGGTGACCGGCTTTCTCGGCTCCGGCAAGACCACGCTGATCCGCGCCTTGCTCGCGCAAGCGCAAGCGGCCAATACCGCGATCGTCGTCAACGAATTTGGCGAGACCGGCATCGATCACGCCCTCTTGCGATCGAGCAGCGACGTTACGGTGTTGCTCGGCAACGGGTGTCTGTGCTGCAATGTGCGTACCGATTTGCAGGAAACCCTGCGCGGCCTGTTTGCCGATCGCGCCCGGGGTGCCGTGCCGAGTTTCGAGCGGGTCATCATCAAGACCTCGGGGCTGGCCGACCCCGGTCCGGTTTTGCAAACCTTCGCCACCGACCGGGCACTCGGCCGCGAGTTCCATCTGCAGGCGCTCATTACCGTCGTCGATTGCGTCGGCGGCGCCGGCAACATCGATCGAATGCCCGAAGCGAGAAAGCAGGTGGTGCTGGCGGACCGCATCGTGCTGACCAAAAGCGATCTCGCCGATGCTGCGGCGGCGCGTCATCTGACGCAGAAGATCGCGACGCTGAGCGCCGCCCCGCTG
>JAFAHP010000369.1 GCA_019237175.1 Alphaproteobacteria bacterium | reverse complement strand
GAGTGGCGCGGTGCCGCGGCCGACACCGAATTCGAGGCGGCCATTGGAGAGGATATCCGCGGTGGCGGCGTCTTCGGCGATCTTGACCGGGTTGTGCAGCGGCAGAAGGGTCACCGCGGTGCCCAGCCGGATGCGGCTGGTGCGCTGCCCGGCGGCAGCCAACACCATCAGCGGGCTCGCCAAGATCGAGAATGCCCGGCTGAAATGCAGCTCGCCCAACCAGGCGGTGTCAAAGCCGAGTTCGTCCCCGAGATCGATCTGAGCCAGGATATCACGATAGCGCTGGGTCTCGGTAAAACCGGCCGCACAAGGCAATTGGTCGAAAAACCCGAAGCGCATTTTGCCGTCCCTCGCAATCGGTTGTCTCTCCCGGCCGGGCCGCTCCGATAGCATGCGCTCGCTCGCGGCGACAAGCCCGGGGCCGCCGACGTTTTGCGGTCGGCAGTTCCGTTATTTGCAGGCGCGGGGTTACTGTGGCGTATGGGAAATCAGAAACGGCAGTACCGCGTTGTTGAATTCCCGCGCCCGCACATGGGTCAGGTAATGGCCACCGCGCGGGAACAGTTTTACTTCCGCGCCTGGGATCAGCCGCGCCAGTTCTTCCGAGAAATAGGCCGGCGTTACGATATCGTCTTCGGCGCCGATCACCAATGTCGGGGTTTTGATCCGCCCGAGCTCACTTGTCCGATCGAACGCCAGCATCGCGTCGATGCGGTTCATGACAATTTCGGCGGGGGCAAAGGTGGCAAGATGCTGCGCCTCGATCTGACGCAGCTTCTCGTTGTTGCGGGCGATAAACCAGCTCGGATACCAAATCAGCGTTGATGTTTGCAGGTAGATGCTGGGACCCAGGCGTTCGAGGATTTCCTTGCGCAAGCTATAGAGTCGGCGAAAATAGGCGTCGGCCTTTGTCCAGGTCGCGGACAACACCACGCTCTGCAGGCGGGCGGGATGTTCGATCGCCATCACTTGCGCGACGGCGCCCCCGGTGGAGTGGCCGATGATGTGCGCCCGCTTAACCTCAAGCGCGTCCAATAACGCGATAGCGTCATCCGTCATACGCTCAACAATATAGCCCATCCGGGCGGGATCGCTCCGCCCGATGCCTCGGTGATCAAACGTAATGACTTCAAACCGTTTGGCGAATGCGCCGACCTGTTCTTGCCAAAACGAGGCATATCCGCCGAGCCCGGTTATAAACAGGACTGGGAAGCCCATGCCTTGCCGCTCGTAATAGAGCGAGCACTCACCGATTGAGATTCGTGGCATCGATCTCAAATTCGACACGCATGGTGGTCGGTATCATCGGCGGCGGCAGGCTGTCAACGCACAGGCACATGCGCCTGATGCAGATGTGAGCGGCGTGGTGCACTGCGGTATCGGCGGCCCCGCCTAAAAATTGACATACCACGGCGATTCCAGAGGCGACGCCATGTGGTTGAGCGCACCCGCTTGCACTAGCGTATGCGTCCTGGGACAGACATGATAGTGTCTGTCGGCACGCGCGTCCCAGCGTCGCCGCATGAGCACCATGACTGATCGAGTGAGCGATATATGAAGGACGAGGAACAGACGATCAATGCGCCGCGCGGCGATGGCGTCGAGAACGCTGCTTCGGACTCGGCCGAGGCTGCCGGACGGATGCTATCGAGCGTGCGTCGCTCGACCGCCCGAACCCAGGATATCGATCGCCACGTCGGCGGCCGTGTCCGCGAGCGGCGGATCATGCTCGGTCTGACCCAGCAACAACTTGCCGATTTGATCGGCGTCACCTACCAGCAGGCGCACAAATACGAGCGGGCGATCAACCGCATCTCGGCAGGTCGCTTGTTCGAGATCGCGCAGGTGCTGGGGGTGCCGGTGAGCTATTTTTTCACCGGCCTCGAGCAGGACAGCGACCGCTCGGTCACGCCGCGCGAGCGCATGTGCCTCGAACTCGCTCGGAACTTCGCACAGATCCCGAACGAGCGGCACCAGGAGGCGTTAAGCCAGTTGGCGCGGGTTCTCGCGGTGGAGTAGCCGAACGGTCGCGCGTCTGATCAGACCACCGGCGGGCCGCGCCGCGCAGCAAGGCCGCTTATGAGCGCCACGATAAAGATCACTAGGAAGACAAAGAACAGGATCTTGGCAATGCCGGCGGCGGCGACGGCAACACCACCAAAGCCAAAAAATGCCGCGACGATTGCGACGATCAGAAACACCAAGGCCCAGTAGAGCATTCTCTCCTCCTTTGCCGATCCGCCCTGACGCGCGCTATGTCGCCTACCCGGCGGCGGTTATGATTTGAAACAGGGGCGCCCGCGTCCGGGTTCCCGCGATTGCATGGCGCTAGATCGCGGGTTGCACTGGATATGCTCTACAGCAGCTAGCGTAGATTGCCGGATCTGCGCCGTGCGTCCTTCGAGACAGCTGTTTCGCAGCTTCCTCAGAGCCTGTGAAAGAATTGGCCGCGCGCCCGGTCACCTCGCCCGCCTGCGGGAGAGGTCGGAATTCGCGCGTCGGCGCGCGGGTTCCGGGTGAGGGGCAAC
>JAFAHP010000256.1 GCA_019237175.1 Alphaproteobacteria bacterium | reverse complement strand
TCTCGATTTCGACGATCTCGTCGCAACTGCACTCGACCTCCTGCGCCGTCCCGGAGTGGCGCCCTGGGTCTTGTTCAAGCTCGATGGCGGGCTCGATCACATCCTGATCGACGAGGCCCAGGACACCAACCCTGAGCAATGGCGGATCGTCGCCGCCTTAGCCGAGGAGTTCTTTGCCGGCGAAGGGGCTCGCTCCTCGCTCCGCACGGTTTTCGTGGTCGGCGACATGAAGCAGTCGATCTTTAGCTTTCAGCGCGCCGACCCTCAGGCCTTCCTGGACATGCGGCAGCATTTTCAGGACCGGGTCAACGCCGCCCGGCGGGAATGGCTGGAGCTGCCGCTCGACATTTCGTTCCGCTCGACCGAACCCGTATTGCAAGCGGTCGACGCGATCTTCCGCCGCCCCGAGGCGCGCGATGGGGTGGCGTTCGACGGCCGTGAAATCCACCACTTTGCCCAGCGCGCCGGCCACGCCGGTATCGTCGAGTTGTGGCCGCTAGCGGCGTCGGCGCTCGACGAGGATCCGGGTGCCGATGAGCTGCCGGTCGCTTACAAGCGCGTCGTCGCACCTCATGCGCGTCTCGCCCGCGCCATCGCCGGCACAATCGCGCAATGGCTCGCGAATGGCGAGCGCCTGGAAGCGCGCGACCGGACATTGCGGCCCGGTGACATCATGGTGCTGGTGCGACGACGCAACGAGTTCGTCGGCGAAATGCTGCGTGCTCTCAAACAGCGCGGGATCCCGGTCGCCGGCGCCGACCGTCTCATTCTGATCGAGCAATTGGCGGTTCAGGATCTGGTGGCGCTCGGGCGCTTTTTGCTGCTGCCCGAGGATGACCTAACCTTGGCCGCGGTGTTGAAGAGCCCGCTTTTCGACATCGACGAAGAGACGCTGTTCGATCTGTGCTACGCACGCGGCGAGCAGACGCTGTGGAACCGGCTGCGCATCCGTGCCGCATCGAGCCTCAAGTTGCGGCAGGCAGTGGATCGCCTGTCGATGTGGCTCAGCCGCGCCGATTTTGTCCCGCCTTATGAGCTCTATGCCGAAATCCTCGGGGCAGGCGGCGGCCGGCGCGCGTTGCTCCATCGCCTCGGACCCGAGGCCGAAGACCCGCTCGAGGAATTCCTCGGATTGGCGCTGGCCTATGAACGCGAGCACGTGCCGTCGCTGCAAGGCTTCTTGCGCTGGCTGACAGCCGCAGAGACCGAGGTTAAACGCGACTTTGCGGCTCATCTGCGCGATGAGGTTCGCATTATGACCGTCCATGGGGCCAAAGGGCTCGAAGCGCCGGTGGTGTTTCTGCCGGACACGATCGCTGCTCCGGATCACCGCGTCGCAATGCTGTGGAGCAAGCCGGATGAGCTGCCGTTGTGGAAGCCGCCCGGCGATCACGCGGCTTCTTTCTACATGGCGGAAAAATCGGCCTGGCGCGACCGCCAGCTGCAGGAATACCGTCGCCTCTTGTATGTCGGCCTGACTCGGGCGCAGGACCGCCTTTACATTTGCGGCTGGCAGACGTTGAGGAAACCACCCGACGTATGCTGGTACACTCTGTGCCGTGCGGGTCTCCGCGATTGCGCCCGGCCGTTCACGTTTGATACAAGAGCGCTGATCGGCGCGGTCGAAGGATGGTCGGGCGAGGGCCTGCGTCTCGACTGCCCACAAACTGCCCCGCCGCAACGCGAGCCGGCGTTCGCGGCGGAATCCGCGGTCGGACCGCCGCCCAATTGGGCCACACGACCCCCGCCCCCCGAGCCCGATCCGCCGCGTCTGCTGTTCCCGTCACGGCCGACCGGCGAAGAGCCGCCGATCCTGTCGCCGCTCAAAACCGTCGGGCCCGACCGGTTCAAGCGCGGGCTACTGGTGCATCGCCTGCTGCAGAGCCTGCCGGAGTTCCCGAAAGCCGAGCGTGAGGCGGCGGTGCGGCGCTTTCTCGCGTTGCCGACCCACGGTTTGCCGGTCGAGGAGCAGGACAATATCCGCCACGAGACCTTGGCCGTGCTGGATCACCCGGATTGTGCGGCTCTCTTCGGCCCGCATTCGCAGGCCGAAGTGCCGCTCGTCGGCTTGATCGGCGGCCATGCGTTGTCGGGGCAGATCGACCGCCTGGTTATCGAAGAGCATCAAGTGCTGATCGTCGATTACAAGACCATGCGGCCGGTGCCGACACACGAGGACGAGGTGGCCGCGGTCTATCTGCGGCAGCTCGCAATCTATCGCCAGGCGTTGGCGCGGATCTACCCTGGCCGCGATATCCGCTGTGCCCTGTTATGGACGCAAGCCCCGCTGTTGATGCCGATCAGCCCCGGCAAACTGACAGGCCCCCTATCTTGACGCCGCTTTTTGCACACCCCTAATCTCGGGCGAAATCGTAAGGAGGGCATCACATGAAGCCGACCCCCGTCACCGACAAAAATTTCGACAAGGACGTGCTTCAGTCGGAGAGGCCGGTGCTGGTCGATTTCTGGGCCGAATGGTGCGGCCCGTGCAAGATGATCGCCCCCTTTCTCGAAGATCTCGCCGTCGACAAAGCCGGTGAACTGACCGTCGCCAAGGTGAATGTCGACGAAAACCCACAATCCCCGTCGAAATACCGGGTACAAAGCATCCCGACAATGATCCTGTTCAAAGGTGGACGGGCAGTGGCCACAAAGATCGGCGCCTTGCCGAAAAGCAAACTGTACGAATGGGTCGAATCGGTGCTGTAAGCGGCGGCCGCTATCCCGATCGGCCGCGCCGCTGCCCGCGGCCATAGGCGGGGTGGCCACCTGACTGGTCGGTTCAGGCGTGATAGAGTGGCCGGGATAAGTCGCTAACCTGCGGTGTTTTCGACATCCCTCTAATGTGAAGGGGAGAATCGTCATGAAGGTGGTCACGCTTAAGGACATACCCAATCTGCCCGTCGACGGTGCGGCCGTGCCGATCGAAGGGTACTCGGGGCCGGTGCAGCGCTCCCGCCAAACCATCCTTCAGCCCGGCGAGTCGGCAAATTACAATTGTAGTGTGGTGAATTTCAGCCAGGGCTGTACAACAGGATGGCACACGCACAGCTGCGACCAGCTGTTGATCGTGACCTCGGGCTCGGGAATGGTGGCGAACGAGCACGAACAGCGTGAGATCAATGTCGGCGACGTCGTGCATATCAAAGCCGGCGAACGCCACTGGCACGGCGCCAAAGCGGGTTCGACTATGGGTCACATCACGATCACTCTCGTCGGCGGCCAAGCCACCTGGGGATAACTTCCGGCCGCCATGCGGCGGCTACAGATCCAGTTCGAGAACGGGGGTTTTTGCGCGCGAGCAGCAGATCAGCACATAGCGCCGGCGATCGGCCTGGGACAGGATCTGGTCGCGGTGGTCGGGCTCGCCGCCGCGATATCCGGTCAGACACGTGCCACAATACCCGAGTTCGCACGAGGTGCGCACCGGGATGCCATGCCGCCGTAGCACGTCGGCGATCGTTTCGCCGGCGGGGATGTCGTATTCGCCGCCGCTCCTTGCGAGCCTGATCCGAAACGGGCGGTCCTCGCCCAGAGGCTCGGGTGGGCACGCCTCGGGGCCAACAAAATACTCGCAGTGCACCGTACCTTGCGGCCACCCAGCGGCGGCGGCCGCGGCCGCCTTCATCATGCCGGCCGGACCGCAATAATAGAGGTGCGTCCCGTGCCGGGGAGCGCGCAATATTGCGGCGATGTCAAGGCCGCGCGTCGGATCGCCGTTGTCGTAGTGGAAGCGCACATGCCCCTGTGCGGCGAGCAGATCGAGCTCATCGCGAAACGCCGTCGCCTCGGGCGAGCGCGTGCAGTAATGCAACAAAAACTCGGCGCCGCGGCGGCGCAAGTCGGCGATCATCGCCATGATCGGGGTGATGCCGATACCTCCGGCAAGGAGCAAATAATGCTCGGCCGTCTCGGTCAACGGGAAGTTGTTGTGGGGCATCGA
>JAFAHP010000648.1 GCA_019237175.1 Alphaproteobacteria bacterium | reverse complement strand
GGAACGGGATCGCTTTGAGGCGGCCATCGAGCCCGTAGCACCATTGGTGATAGATGCAGATATGCTCGTGCGCGTTGCCCGAGAGCTCGCGCCGCACCAAGGCGCCACGATGGGCGCAGCGGTTGACAAAGGCGCGGACCTCGCCGTGCTCGCCGCGGTTGAAGACAATTGGGGTGTCGCCGACATAGGTCGCGCGAAAATCGCCGGGGTTGGGGATCTCGGCGTCGAGGCCGAGATAGTTCCACACCGGCCCCTGAAAGATCCGCCGTTGCTCACGCTGGTAGATCTCGGCGTCGTGGTAAAGGCGGTACGGCACCCGGCTGTAGTCGAGCGTCGGCCAAATCTTATCGGTGACCGTCATCCTTATGGTCCTGCTAACCAAAGCCGCTGCCGACGACGGTAATTTATCGGGCGCTCCCGGGCAATCGTCACCACGACAAAGGCGGTGCCGGGGGAGCGATTCGAACCCCCGACCTTCGGTTTAGAAATGACGCTCACGGCAGCTTTTGCAACCGCGGGAGCGCCTCGTAGATGTCGATCTTGTCGTCCCAATAATCGATGATCACGTCGCGGTTGAGCGCGATCCAGTCGCCGACGATCCGTAAATCCGCCGTTGATAGCTGGCCTGGCGGAACCACGCGCGGGGGCACCGGGCGCACCGCAACCGAGACGGCGTCTGGCCATAATCCCCGTCCGCCATGCGTGCGGCTCACCTTGATCCGAACGTCGTGCCGGTAGCCGTCGCGCTGGGTGATCCACACCGCCATCGGCAAACCGGTTCGCTGCGGCAGCAGCTTCACTTTCGCCCAATCCTCGGCAAAGGTTTCGGTCTCGCTGGTCATGGCCACGTATCACACATCACCGGGATTGCGATTCCCTAACTCCCTTATTTGCCCCACATTAACATGTAAAGCCCATCGCGCGCCTGTGCAGCTCCGGGCGCACGGCCCAGCAGGTTAACCGCTTGATCTAGCTGGCGATCGGCGTGGGCTCACCGAGCGCCGCGGTGCCGTCGAACCGCTCGCCGGCATCCCGGCCAAATGCTCGGATGCCGAGTTCGCTCACATAAGCGAAGTGCGGAGCGACGAAACCGAAGTCCCCTTGATCCTACGCCCGGCGCGTGGGACGCGCCGATTTCAGATGGCATGCAAAGTTATGAGCCCTGGCCGGAAACCCGCGGCAACCCGCACTCGCGATGGCTCGTCCGCGTCCCGCGGCATGTCCCGATTGAAGACAACCGGCGTCTCGCCGACATAGGTCGCGCGAAAATCGCCGGGGTTGGGGATCTCGGCGTCGAGGCCGAGATAGTTCCATACCGGCCCCTGAAAGATCTCCCGCTACTCACGCTGGTAGACCTCGGCGTCGTGGTAAAGGCGGTACGGCACCCGGCTGTAGTCGAGCGTCGGCCAGATCTTGTCGGTGACCGTCATCCTTATGGTCCTGCTAACCAAAGCCGCTGCCAATGACGTTAATTTATCGGGCGCTCCCGGGCAATCGTCACCACGACGAAAGCGGTGCCGGGTGAGGGATTCGAACCCCCGACCTTCGGTTTACAAAACCGCTGCACTGCCACTGTGCTAACCCGGCAAAAACCAACAACTTGCGACTAGGCTTCGTGTCGATGCTACCCAATTTGCTACTCAGGCTCGCCGCTCGGCTTACCAGCGCCCCTTATAACATCACGAAAAACGGCGTCGATACGGGCCGCTGCGTCCTCCTGCATCGCCTCGGTCGCATGGCTGTCAAGATCGCGCGTGGTGGTAGCGGAAGCGATCGTAATTAATCGCACTCTGCAATCGCCGGGTCAGCGCCGCCCGCTCCTCGCTGGTCAGCGTGAGCGGCTCAGCGTCATCGCGGACGGGCCGGTTCCACTTTGCCGCCCGTTCGCGATACCGAGAAACACCAGCACCGCCTGGCTGATTTCGAGCATCTTGGCGTCGTCGAGATGGCCGATGCGGCGCTCGGCCCGCACCCGCCGCACCGTCGTGAGCTGATCGATCATCGCCCATGACGGCGACACCAACCCGGTTTGTTCATTGGCCGGCAACGCGACCCGCAACAGCGGCGCCTCGACCGCAATGCTGGTGACCAGACAGATGGTCAAAGTCGAGAGCTGAAATAGCGGGCTTTGCAGCACTACCGCCGGACGCGGTTTGCCCGCAAACTCGGCAGAGCGATTGGCGATGATGACGATATCGCCGCGCTGCGGATCATGTGTCGCGGAGGAAATCACTGGCAAGCCGATCGAGGAAATCGAGATCCTCTCCGGTGGTTGCGGCTGCAACCAGGCGGGATTGGCGCGCCGCCTCCGCGGCAAAGCCGGGGGCACGGGTGTCGGGCACCCAGATCTGGATCGGGCGCATGCCCTGCTCGCGTAGCTTGGCGCGGCGACGCTGAACGCGATCGGTCGATGAGCTTGCCATGCGCTACATGTAACAATGTTCTTGATAAGATTGCGTGAGAAAACCGGTTCGGCCCCTCTGCTCTCGCTGAATTTCTGCGGGGGAAGCGGCCGGCGGCGCCGATCTGCGACGGGATTCTGTCGTCGAATGGCGAATTTACAAATCATTGGCCACAGGCGAAATAACCTGTGTTAGCTTCGAGCTGGAGATCCGGCGGTTTGCACGTCTCGGCGCGATCGTGGTGGACGCAACGATCCGGTTCCGCACGGTGTAAGGGCGTGGCGCCGAA
>JAFAHP010000476.1 GCA_019237175.1 Alphaproteobacteria bacterium | reverse complement strand
GAGCTGGCGTCGTGTTCGGCTGTCGCTCGCGATCTGATTGCGCAGATCGAGACGAAAAAGAAGCAGGGCAGCATCACGACGCTCGACCGCTTGGCCCGCGCCTTGTGCATCCCGATCGAAGCGCTGATCGCGGAGCAAGGTTGAGCGGTCGCGGCGAGCTTGCCACCTCCCCAGTCCGAAGAAGAAGTGAGGAACGGCGCAGCTTTGGGTTAATCTCGCCGCGAAACCAAGCGTCAGTTCGAAAATGGCCGCAACCCGCCGCCTTGCCGCCGACGTTGCCGGCTACCGCCGGCTGAGCTAATAATCCCTTTCGGCCTCGGCGAGGTCGGCGGTCTCGAATGCGTTTTGATCAGCAGCGTTGGCCCCGGCCGCGCTCACCAGAAGTCGGCGACCGGGGCAACGCCGCATGCCGATCCTTAGGGCCATGCGGCCTCGGGCGGCAACGACATCAAAATCGCCTCGACATTGCCGCCGGTCTTCAGTCCGAAGCGGGTGCCGCGATCGTAGAGCAGGTTGAACTCGACATAACGGCCGCGGCGGACGAGCTGGTGGCGACGCTGGTCCTTGGACCACTCAAGCCGCATGCGGCGGCGTACGATTTTCGGATAGACTTTGAGAAACGCTTCGCCAACGCTCCCAACAAAGCCGAAATCGCGTTCCCAATCGCCGCTGTCGAGGTAATCGAAAAAGATCCCCCCGGCACCCCGCGGTTCGTTGCGATGAGTGAGGAAAAAATATTCATCGCACCACGCCTTGAACCGCGCATAGCATTCCGGGTTGTAACGATCGCAGGCGGCGCGCAACGCCGCATGAAACGCGGTCTCCATCTCGGCGTCCGGATAGATCGGGGTCAGATCGGCGCCGCCGCCAAACCAAGCTTTGGTGGTAACGAGGTGCCGCGTGTTCATATGCACCGCGGGCACCAGCGGCGAGCGCATATGTGCAACCAGCGAGATACCGCTGGCCCAAAACCGCGGGTCGTCCGCTGCACCGGGGATATCATTGCGAAAATCGGGCGCGAATTCCCCGGAGACGGTCGAAATGTTGACGCCGACTTTTTCGAACACTCGACCCCGCATCACCGAAATTACGCCGCCGCCGCCACCCGGACGCTCCCAAGGGATGCGGTCGAAGCTGGCAGCACCCGGCTCACCCCCTGTCTCCCGCGCGAACTCGTTCTCGATCGCCTCGAATTCGGCGCAGATGCGGTCGCGCAGTGCCGCGAACCAGCCGGCGGCACGGGTGCAGCGCTCAGGGTTCGGGAGGAATTCTTGAGTTGGGTTCATGCCCGGGCAACAGGTTTGTCTGCCGCAATGCTTCGAAGAGAGAAATAGCACCGGCGAGGGCGACGTTGAGCGATCGCGCGTTAGGGCGCAAGAGGATCGCAACCCGCGCTCCCGCTGCCGCGTGCACTGCTTGCGGCACTCCGGCGCTTTCCCTGCCGAGCAAGATCGTGTCTCGTGGTGCAAACGCAAAGCGGTGTAGCGGCACCGTCCCCGATGTCGTCATCAAGACGAGCCGCGAATGCGGCTCGCGACCGGCGAGAAAGGCTTGCCACGATGCGTGTCGCCTTATATCGCAAAACGCTCCGTAATCGAGGACCGCCCGTCTGAGCCGGCGGTCGTCGAGAAGAAATCCGCACGGCTCGATCACATCGACGGGAATTTCAAAACATCCCGCAAGCCGCAGCAATGCCCCAGTATTTTGTGGTATGTCCGGCTCGAACAATGCGAGACGCAAACAATCCTCCGATTTCTCAGCTACCCGGCGACAGCCTATACAAGTCGACCGACCAATGCTTTTCCACCCAATTATGCGGCAGTCTGTCGCATAGTTCAGGCTTGGCGACAGTATAGCTTCACCGCCCGGTCATAAATCGCGGAAAGTTTCGCGGCAGAGGATCGAATGGCAGATTTGACGGACGAGAACATTCGCCATGCACATTCCGACACCACCCGCCGTGATTTCTTGATGTTGACCGCCGGGGCGCTGGGTGCCGTGGCGGTAGGTGCCACCGTGTGGCCGTTTATCGACACGATGAACCCGGCGCGCGATACCTTGGCGGCGTCAACAACCGAGGTCGATCTGACACCGGTGGCGGTTGGCCAGCGGCTGACCGTCGCCTGGCGCGGCAAGCCGGTTTTTATTGACCACCGCACGACCGCCGAAATCAAGACCGCGCGGGAGGTGGACATAGCCCAGCTGCGCGACCCCCAATCCGATGCGGAGCGTGTCAAAAAACCGGGATGGCTGGTTGTCGTCGGAGTGTGTACCCATTTGGGCTGCATCCCGCTCGGCCAGAAGACGGGCGACGACCGCGGCCCCTTTGGCGGCTGGTTCTGTCCTTGCCACGGGTCGATCTACGACACCTCAGGTCGCATCCGCCAGGGACCTGCGCCGGCCAATCTCGCGGTGCCGCCTTACGAATTTACCGGTAACGCAACCATCAGGATCGGCTAGGAGAACATCATGGCCGACGTGCATCGCGGCAGCGGCAGCCGGATCATTCGCTGGATCGACCATCGCCTGCCGTTTATGGCGATGATGCAGCATGAGCTCTACGACTACCCGACGCCGCGCAATTTGAGCTATTGGTGGAATTTCGGCTCGCTGGCCGGGATCATGCTGGTGATCATGATCGTGACCGGGGTTTTTCTCGCGATGCAATATACGCCGAGTGCATCCCTCGCTTTCGACTCGGTCGAACGCATCATGCGCGACGTCAATTACGGGTGGCTGAACCGCTACGCGCATGCCAACGGCGCGTCGATGTTTTTTGCCATTCTTTATATTCATATGTTTCGTGGACTCTATTACGGTTCGTACAAGGCGCCGCGCGAGTTGTTGTGGATGCTTGGCGTGCTCATCCTGGTTCTTGCGATTGCGACCGCGTTTATGGGTTACGTGCTGCCGTGGGGTCAGATGAGCTATTGGGCGGCGACAGTGATCACCAGCTTATTTTCCGCGATCCCGCTGATCGGCCAGGGCATCGTGACCTTCTTGTGGGGGGGATTCACCGTCGGTGATCCGACTTTACACCGTTTTTACGCATTGCATTACCTGCTGCCGTTTATCATTCTTGCCGTCGTCCTCCTGCATCTGATCGCCCTGCACCGCTTTGGTTCCAACAATCCGTTGGGTATCGACATGAAGGGACCGCAGGATTCGATCCCCTTTCATCCTTACTACACGATCAAGGACTTGTTTGGATTGTGCGTGTTTCTCCTGATATATGCATTTTTTGTGTTTTATGCCCCGAACTTTCTTGGAAGTCCGGATAATTACATTCCGGCGAATCCGATGCAGACGCCAAATCACATCGTTCCCGAGTGGTATCTATTGCCCTATTACGCGATCTTACGCTCGATCACTTTTTCGATTCTGGGCATCCCAGCCAAGCTGCTCGGGGTTATCTTTGCCTTCGGCTCGCTGTTCGTATTGCTGATCGTACCATGGCTCGACACCTCTTCGGTGCGCAGTTCGCAGTTCCGCCCGATTTACAAATGGCTGTTCTGGGTGCTGGTGATTGATGTCTTGGCACTCGGCTGGGTGGGAGCCAACCCGCCGCAGGGCATCGTCGTGACCGTCGGGCAAATCGCCACGCTGTATTTTTACGTACATTTTCTGATCCTGTTGCCGGTGCTCGGCAAAATCGAGCGGCCGCGGCCGTTGCCGAGCAGTATCGCGGCCGCGGTGCTTGGCGATGCTGCGGGAGTGGCCGCCCCCGCGGCCCCGATGGGAAGAAGCTGAGATGTGGCCCACTCGCCTCGCGAAACTCGTCGCCGTCGCGGCTGGAGCCCTTGGATTGCTGCTGATACAGCAGCAAAGTCAGGCGCAAGAGACGCCGCCGTTACCGCAACAGCAATGGTCGTTCGACGGCATTTTCGGAACCTACGACAAAGCAGCAATGCAGCGCGGCTTTCAGGTTTACAAGCAGATCTGTTCGGCCTGCCATGCGGTGAAGCACCTTTATTTCCGGGACTTGGCGGCGCTTGGTTATACGGAGGATCAGGTCAAGGCGATAGCCGCGACCGATCAGTGCACCGATGGGCCCAACGACCAGGGCCAGATGTATCAGCGGCCGTGCCGGCCGTCCGACCCGATCCCCGGGCCGTTCCCAAACGACAAGGCGGCGGCCGTGGCAAATGGCGGGGTCGCGCCACCGGATCAGTCGTTGATCGTCAAGGCGCGCGACGGCGGTCCCGACTACGTCTACGCGCTACTGAACGGCTTTACTCCGGCACCGAAGGGTTTCCAGGTGGTTTCCGGTAAGTACTACAATGAATATTTCCCGGCTCATAACATTTCGATGCCGCCGCCGTTGAGCGATGGCGCTGTTGCGTTTGCCGATGGCACCAAGGCGACGGTGCCGCAAATGGCGCATGACGTTGTGACATTCCTCGCCTGGGCCTCCGAGCCCAACCTCGATGCACGCCACCGCATCGGGGTCCGTGTATTCCTGTTTCTGATCGTGGGTGTCGGCATCTTCTACGCGGCCAAGCGCAAGATCTGGGCGGCCGTCCACTGAGCCGCGCAGTGGTTCCGCCCGTCATCGGCATCATTGGGGGAAGTGGTCTCTACGAGATCGACGGGCTCACCGATGTTGCGTGGCGGCGGATCGAAAGCCCCTTCGGCCCAACCTCCGACGAATTCTGCTTCGGAAGATTGGACGGGCACGAGGTTGTCTTCTTGGCGCGCCACGGACGCGGACACGTTTTGCCGCCTTCTCAGATCAATTTCCGCGCCAATATCGACGCGATGAAGCGCTGCGGTGTCACCGACATCGTTTCGCTTTCTGCCGTCGGCAGTTTGCGCGCGGATCTGCGGCCGGGTGACTTTGTTCTCGTCGATCAGTTCATTGATCGCACCTATGCGCGCCAGAAAAGCTTTTTCGGCGCGGGCTGCGTAGCGCACGTATCGATGGCGCACCCGGTCTGCTCCCGGATCGGGGGTGCGCTTTATGCTGCTGCCGAGCCAAGCGGACCGGTGCTGAAGCGGGGCGGCACCTATCTCGTTATGGAGGGCCCGCAGTTTTCGACCCTCGCGGAGAGCAGGTTGTACCGCTCCTGGGGGTGCGACGTAATCGGGATGACCAATATGCCCGAAGCCAAGCTCGCCCGAGAGGCCGAGATCTGCTACGCCACGGTCGCGATGGTTACCGACTACGACTGTTGGCATCCCGACCATGACGCAGTCACGGTCGATATGGTCGTGAACGTGCTGTTGGCCAATGCGCAAAAAGCAAAGGCGCTGATCCGCGCGGCGGTTCCGTTACTTTCAGCAGATATCGAAGATTGCCCGCAAGGATGTCGGCACGCGCTCGACAGCGCGCTGATCACTGCCCCTGACAAGCGCGACCCGGAGCTGCTTGCCATACTCGACGCGGTTGCCGGACGCGTCCTGCGAGCTCCGTCGTGAGAGTTCACGGCAAACCGATGCGCACGATTTGGCCGGTCGGCGACGGCACTCGCGTCGGGGTCATCGACCAAACCCGACTGCCCCATGAATTGGTGTTTGGCGGGCTGGTCACCCTCGAAGATGCGGCCACGGCGATCCGCACGATGCAGGTGCGTGGCGCCCCGCTGATCGGTGTCACCGCCGCCTACGGCGTAGCGTTGGCAATGGCAGAAGACGCTTCCGACCAAAGCCTCGAGCACGCGATAGCATACCTCTCCGCGACCCGGCCGACGGCGGTCAATCTGCGGTGGGCCCTCGCCGAGATGACTCGCATATTACGCCCTCTCGAGCCCGAGAACCGGTTTTCCGCCGCCGTTGCTCACGCCGGAGAAATTGCCGAAGCCGATGTTGCGAGCAGCCGGGCGATAGGCGACCACGGGGCTCCGCTGATTGCCGCAGCTTGGCGACGCAAGGGCGGCGACAAGCCGGTCGAGGTGTTGACCCATTGCAACGCCGGTTGGCTTGCGGCGGTTGATTGGGGCACGGCACTCGCCCCGATCTACCGCGCCTATGATGACGGTGTTCCGATCCACGTCTGGGTCGACGAGACGCGACCACGCAATCAGGGCGCCGCATTAACCGCCTGGGAATTGGGCCAGCACGGGGTTGCGCACACGGTGATCGTCGACAATGCCGGCGGGCACCTGATGCGAAGCGGTATGGTCGATCTGTGCATTGTCGGCAGTGACCGAACGACCGCCGGTGGCGATGTCGCCAACAAGATCGGCACCTACCTTAAGGCGCTGGCGGCGCACGACAATGATATCCCGTTCTACGCCGCCCTGCCCTCGTCGACGATCGACTGGGAAATCGTAGACGGCGCAGCGATCCCGATCGAGCGCCGCGACGGCCGCGAGGTGACACATGTCGAGGGTTGGACCGAAAGCGGCGAGCGCGTTGCGGTTCGTATAACTCCGAAAGCCAGCCCGGTCGAAAACTATGCGTTCGATGTCACCCCGGCTCGGCTCATCACTGCGCTGATTACCGAGCGCGGGGTCTGTGCCGCCTCGCGTGAGGGACTCCTGGCACTCTTTCCAGAGCGTCGCTGAGCGAGCCGTTAGGAGGGAGCGTCATGGGGCCCATAACCGGCATCGATCACGTCATCGTCGGTGTCCGCGATCTTGAGGGCGCCCGCAGCGCCTGGGCGCGGCTTGGTTTCATGTTGTCACCGCGCGGGCGCCATCTCGACCAGCCCACCGGCAATTACTGCGTGATGTTCGCATCGGATTACGTAGAGCTTTTGGGGGTGGTCGACGCCGGCACGCCGACGCGCCGTCTCGGCGATTTTTTGTCATGGCGCGAAGGACCGATGGGGATTGCGTTCGCCCCTGCCGGCAGCGTCGAAGAGGCTTGCCTGTCACTCGCGGATCACGGCCTCCACCCAACGGCACCTCGCCCGCTCGTGCGCCAGATCGAATTGACGGAGGGAGCTGCGCTGCTGCGGTTCAGCCTGGTCTCGCTGCCATTGCACGAGACGCCCAATCTCGACTGCTTTTTGTGCGGCCATTTGACACCGGAGCTCATGCGGCGGCAGGAATGGCTCCGACACCCCAATGGCGCAAACAGGCTGAACGCCGTTCATGTATTGGTCGACAGCACCGCAACGCTGCTCCCCGCCTATGATCGGCTATTCGGAATCCCGCGGGTGACGACCACGGACGCCGTCGCCGTAGTCCACGTCGGTCGACATCGGCTCGTCTTTAGCACACCCGATGATTTCAAGACGATGCACCCGGGCTTGGAGCTGGACCGCGATGTCAAGCTGCCGGGTATCATCGCGCTCGAATTGGGTATTGAACGGCGCGACCAGACCGTTGCCTATCTCGCGGGGCACCAAATTCCCTTTTCTGAAATGCCGGATGGCAGGATCGGGATTCCACGGCGCGAGGCGAATGGAGCGATGCTGTTGCTTGGGGAAGGCTGAAATTCTCTTATTTCGGCGAGGCCAGATCGGATTTGCGCCGCCGCGTCGTCGGCGAGCGCCCGCTGCAGGGACTGCCCTGACGATTGCCGGCGGATGCCGCCGTTTTTTGTAATCCCTTTTCCCGCAATCGATCCAGTCGCGGTTTCGCTCGGACCCTTTGCGATCCGCTGGTATGCGCTGGCGTACATCGTTGGCCTCGTGGTCGGCTGGCGCTATTGCCTCAAGCTCACTGCCAAACCGCCACATCTCGTGCAGCGGCGAGACATCGATGATTTTCTTGTCTGGGCGACGCTTGGGGTCGTTCTCGGCGGGCGTATCGGCTACGTGCTGTTTTACAATCCAGGCTATTATTTCGCGCACCCGCTTCAGGCTTTGTATGTCTGGCATGGGGGGATGTCGTTTCACGGTGGTGCGCTCGGTGTGACGATCGCAATCACTTTGTACTGCCGTGCGCGCCAAATCCGACTTCTTGCTTTTTCCGACATCATAACAGAGGCGATCCCGATTGGGCTGTTGTTCGGCCGCATCGCCAACTTCATCAACGGCGAGCTGTATGGGCGTCCAAGCAGTGTCCCTTGGGCGATGATTTTTCCGAATGGCGGCCCGGTGGCGCGTCATCCGAGCCAGCTCTACGAAGCCTTTTGCGAAGGCATCCTGCTGTTCTTGTTGCTGTTCATTGCGGAGCGGCGCGGGTTACGCCGCTGGCCGGGCATGGAAACGGGGTTGTTTCTCGCCGGATACGCCGTCGCCCGCATGTCGGGCGAGCTCTTCCGCCAACCCGATCCGCAGCTCGGCTATATGATTTTCGGAACAACGATGGGCCAATGGCTGTCTTTCCCGCTGCTCATCGCCGGGGTGATGATCATGGTATGGGCGCGCCGCACTCCGCGCCCTTCGCCGCCATGACGGGGCGCAATCTCACCGACAAGATTGCCCGTCGCATTCGCGCCGAGGGGCCGCTATCGGTGGCAGCCTATATGGCGATGGCGCTTTACGACCCCGAACTCGGCTATTACGCGACCCGACAGCCGATCGGCGCCCTTGGGGATTTTATTACGGCGCCCGAGATCAGTCAGATTTTCGGTGAGCTTATAGGATTGTGGTGCGCGCTGATGTGGGAAGAGATCGGCCGCCCGGACCCCGTGATACTGACTGAGCTTGGCCCCGGGAGTGGCGCGCTCGCCGCCGATCTGCTGCGCGCTGCAGCCGCATCCCCGCAATTTCGCCGTGCACTTCGCCTCTATCTGGTCGAGGTCAGCCCAATACTGCGCCGCGCGCAGCAGCGCCGCTTAGGCACAGATCATGTCGTATGGTTGACGCGGATCGAGGATTTACCGGAAGGGCCGCTGTTGCTTGTCGCGAACGAATTTCTCGACGCGCTGCCGATCCGGCAACTGGTGCGCGGACGTTGCCATTGGGCTGAGCGATTGGTTGCCCTCGACCCCGAGGGCCGCTTCGCTTTTGCGGATGGGACCAAAAATCAGCTGCTGTCGCTGCTGATCCCGCAGGCATTGCGCCGCGGCTCCCCGCCCGGTGCGATTTTCGAGATTTGTCCTTCGGCCCTGGCCCTTGCGGGAACCCTCGCGGCGAGGCTGCGCCGCCGACAGGGGGCGGTATTGTTCATCGATTACGGTCGCTCGCACAGCGCCACCGGCGGCAGTTTGCGCGCTATCTCAGACCACCGCTCCGTCGACCCGCTCTCAGCGCCGGGACACGCCGATCTCAGTGCCGATGTCGACTTCGCTGCCTTCGCCGAGGCCGCCCGCATTGCGGGCGCGGATACCTTCGGGCCAGTCCCTCAAGGCGCCTTTTTGCGGCGCCTCGGTGCCGTCACGCGTCTTGGGACATTGTCTGCGCGCGCATCACCACAACAGCGCGACGGGCTTGAAGCAGGTCTGCGACGCTTGCTCGACCCCGACCAGATGGGCACCTTATTCAAGGTCATGATGCTGACCTCGCCGGGATTGCGGGCGCCGCCGGGGTTCGAGGATGATCAAGGAGCGACGCGATGATCCGGCTCCCCGGGCTTGATGAAATCGGCGCCATCCGGCATGCCTTCTTCACCCGACAGGGCGGGGTTAGCGACGGGTTCTATGCCTCGCTGAATTGCGGCTACAGGTCCGGCGACGACCCGCAGCGGGTCGAACAAAATCGAACGATCGCCATGCGCCTGCTGGGCGCGGCAAGCGAGCGTCTGGTGACATGCCATCAAATCCACAGCGCCGTTGCGGTTACGGTCGACGAGCCCTGGCCGAATCATGGCGCCGCCGCGGCAGATGCCATGGCAACCCGGCGGCCGGGATTGGTTCTCGGGGTGCTCGCTGCCGATTGTGCCCCTTTGCTACTGTGCGATCCGGCGGCTCGGGTCATCGGCACCGCACACGCCGGCTGGCGTGGCGCCTTTGCCGGGGTCGCCGAGGCGGCGGTCGAGGCGATGGAGCGGCTCGGCGCCGAGCGTTACCGCATTCGCGTCGGGATCGGCCCCTGCATCGGGTCCGCTTCCTACGAGGTCGGTCCCGAATTTCCGCAATCGATCATCTCTCGCGACCCGTCAGCCTCAAAGTACTTTGCTTCCGGGCGGCGAACCGGGCACTTCATGTTCGATCTCCCGGGCTATGTCGCGCACCGACTGTGCAGGTTTGGCGTGCCGTTTGTGGAGCGCGCATCCCATGACACCGCGGCGGAGCCCGATCTATTTTTCAGCTACCGACGCTCCCGGCTTTGCGGCGAGCCGGGCTTCGGCCTCGGACTGTCGGCGATCGTCATCGATGGTTGAAGATCCGGCGCCGACTGCTTCGCTCGCCGATCGGCGATGCCGTATCTGATATTTGTGCGCGTCTTTTGTCTGTCTTGTATCCTTGCCAACCCGGTTTTGGTGCGATGA
>JAFAHP010000093.1 GCA_019237175.1 Alphaproteobacteria bacterium | reverse complement strand
GGCGCACGGTACGCACGGAAACAACGACGCGTCGACGACGCGCAGCCCCGAAACCCCCCGCACCCGTCCCTGATTGTCGGTGACCGCCAGCGGATCGTCGTCGGCGCCCATGCGGCAAGTGCAGGTCGCGTGCCATACGCCGATCGCCGCCTTGCGAATGAAATCCTCGAGCGCCTCGTCGTCGTGCATCAGCTGGTCAAAGCGATAACCTTCGACGATGACGTTTTCGATCACGTAACGCCGCAGCCAAGAGGGGCCGTCGAGCAGCTTGGCGATGACGTCGGTGATCCGTTTGTTTTTGGTGTTGACGACGCCGATCTTGCGCACCCGCTCGGTATAGCTCGCCGGGAACGGATCGCTCGTCGCTTCTTTGAGCGCCGCGCTGACCTGCATTGCCCCGAGTCGGCGGAACGCGTCCATCAGCCGTTCGAGATCACGCCGGTCGGACAACAGGTTGAATTCGACGATCGGCTCCGCCCGCCAATCGCGCGAAGCGAGCTTTACCTGTCCGGTCTCCGAAAACGTCTTGTACACCGCGGCCAGCAATGAACCGATCTGCTCGCCCACCGCATGCCACGCCGATTTCGATACGCCGGCGACAAACATGTCACCCGGCGGGGCGTCGCCGATCCCCGACGAATAGCGCAACGCTAAGAGGATGTGGCGGCGCGTCAGGTCTTTGAGCCGGCTTTCGGGCTTGATGAACGACGAGACCGAGATCGATGGATGGTCCATCAGCCGCTGACCGACGCCCGGCAAGTGTGCTGTGACCTCGATGCCGAGATCGCGCAGATGCGGGGCCGGCCCGACTCCGGCGCGCAACAGATGGGCGGGCGAGTGGATCGCGCCCGAGGAGACGATGACCTCGTTGCCGCGGAATTCGCTTTGCTTGCCGTCGACCAGCGCCTTGACCCCAACACAGCGGGTGCCTTCGAACAACAGTGCCACCACCTGGGTCAAGGGCGAGATCGTCAAGTTCTCGCGCAGGCGCGTGCCGGGATCGAGATAGCCGATCGCCGCCGACACCCGCCGGTCGTAAAGATTGGAGATGGTGATCGGGAAGTAGCCGTCCTTGTATTCGCCGTTCTGGTCGGGAATAAATTCGAAACCGGCCTCTTCGAAGGCTTTCGCCACCGCCTTGGCGTGGCCGTTCCACAGATCGGGAAAGATGCGGCGGACCGGGATGCGGCCGTCCTTGCCGTGCCATGGCCCGTCGAAATCCGTATCGCGCTCGACCTTTTTGAAATAGGGCAGCACCGCGCTCCAGTTCCAGCCGGCGGCACCGCGCGCCTCCCACTCGTCGTAGTCAGTCGGGGCGCCGCGATTGGCGAGCTGCCCATTGATCGACGAACCGCCGCCCATGACCCGCGCCTGCTCGTATTTGCGCAATGGCGGACGGTCTTCCTCCGGCCGGTTGTGCGAGATGACCTCGGTGTGGACCTTCAATTCGGTCCAGTGAAAGCGGGGGTCGAAATAGGCCGTCCCGGGATAGCTGTCGAGGATCTCGGGCGGCACCTTGCCGTGCGGCGTATCCTGGCCGGCCTCACACAATAGCACCTTGTTGGCGCTTTTTGCCGACAGCCGGTTGGCCATGACCGAGCCCGCCGAGCCGCCGCCTACGATAATGTAGTCGTATTGCATCTTCCTCCCCATAGGTGCTCTTGCCACGCCGCGCACGCCGGAGACAATCTCGCATTTGTCTCGCGTGGCGACTTCGCATGTGTGGTGATGTAATCCAATCGCGGATAGCTGGGTCAAGCCCCGGCTCGCCGAGCCGGCGTCGATCAATCCGGAGGCATGCTGCGCGTGAGCCGATTTACAAAGCCGATCGAGGATCGTTGGTTCGAGGACTTCCTGCCCGGAGCGGTGTGCGAAGTCGGCCACACTGCAGTTACCGCGCCCGAGATCATCGATTTTGCCCGCCGCTTCGATCCGCAACCGATGCACGTTGACCCGCAAGCCGCGGCTCACGGCCATTTCGGCGGGCTGATCGCCAGCGGCTGGCATACTGC
>JAFAHP010000054.1 GCA_019237175.1 Alphaproteobacteria bacterium | reverse complement strand
GCCGCGAAATATTTGCCGAGCAGCGCGCCCAGCAATAGCCCCGCCGGCAGCATCGTCGTTGTCACCCCGGTAATCCAGCCGCGCTTGGAGGCGGGCACGTACTCCTGCACCACCGCGATGTCGACGGTGTAGAGACCAGTGACGCCGAAACCGACAAAAAACCGGCAGATCGTCAGGAACACCCAGCCGTGTTCAGGGCTCAGCGCAGCTAGCCCGGTGGGGATCGAGAAATTGAGAACGGTCAAGATCATGACCGTGCGTCGGCCGATGCGGTCGGCGACCCAGCCCCAGAACATCGAGCCAAACGGGGCGCTGATCCCGGCTGACAGGAGGATCAGGGCCGATTGACCATAGGTCAGCTGCCAATCCTTGACGATGAAGGCGAGGATGAACCCTATCAGCAGAAAGTCGAAGAAATCCAGCATGTCGCCAATTGTCGCGGCGGCAAATATCTTCCACTGGTTTACGGTGAGCTTTTTTTGGTTTTCAAGATATTCAAGCATGATGCACCTACCATCCCTGCTTGCCGCGCCGCTTGTTCCGGCCCGATTTAGGTTTGTTGAGCATAAGTGTACGGCAGCCGCAGCGGATTTACCACGACCGAACCGCATGACGGCAACGGTTCTCGCCGAACGCCTTTAAAAAGGACGGAGCGAGCGGACATCCGCGAAGACCGCGCGGGTCGGCGGTCACATTCGGCGGCGTCCGCCGCCGCCGTCTGAGCGCCGACGTCGTTGCTTTCTTCGTCTTCCGGGCCCGCGCGCCGGGAGCGCCGCTCAATCGCCGACGGCGCGCCCCGCGGTCGACGCCGCCGCGCGCGTAGCGTCCAACTCGGCTTCGATTTCATCGATCGTTCGGCCGCGGGTCTCCATACCGATCAGCCAGAATGCCAAGGCGCCGAGGATGTACCAGACAGCGAAATAATTGAATCCCGGGATCAGCGCGTCGAGTGTTGCCTTGGGACTGACAAGGTCCGTAGAACCGGCGATCAATGCCAGCCCGGCAGGCCCGATGAATTTGCCGAGATTGCCGACGCCATAGACAAACCCCATGCCGCTGCCGCGCAGCCGCGCCGGCCACATCTCGCCCATATAAGGCCCGACAATCGAGTAGTTGCCGCTGCCGAAAAAGCTCTGGATCACGATCATCAGGTAGAACAGCGACACGCCACCGACGAAAATGTTGTGCAGATAGCCAGCAAGCGACATGAAAAACGCCGCGGTGAGGCAAGAGAATATCCCGGAGACGCGCCGCCCCCAGGCGTCCGAAATCCACGACGCGAAGAAGCGGCCGACGATCGCCATTAAGCTGATCCAGATCACCAGCTTTGAAGCCTCGGGCGGGGTAACCTTCAGCACCATGACGAGCAGCGTCACCAGCCACAACGCCAACGCGACACCACCGGTCTGGGTCAGCCCGGTCAGGCAGCCGGCGATAATGCTGCGCGGGTATTTGAAGATCTCGACCCATCGTGTTTGTTCGACCACGGGCGCTGATGCCGGTAATGCGATCCGCGCCGGATCCATCTGCAAGGCCCAGGCAAGCGACCGCCGCGCCTCTTCAACGCGGCCGCGGCGCAACAGCCAATGCGGCGATTCGGGGACGAAGGCACGGATGTATAGACAGAGCAAAGCGGGCAACACACCGACTGCGACCATACCGCGCCACCCAATATAGGGCGCGGCAAAGGCGCCGAGCAGCGCTGCCAGCAGTTGGCCGGCGGGTAGCATTGTGGTGGTGATTCCGGTGAACCAGCCGCGCTTATGGGCGGGTGAAAACTCCTGCATCAGCGTGATGTCGACCGAATAGAGACCGGTCACGGCAAACCCGACAAAAAACCGGCAGACGACGAGATAAATCCACCCGCCCTCGGGGGTCAGCGCCATCGCGCCAGTGGCAAGCGAAACGTTCAGCACCGCGGTGATCAGCGCCGTGCGGCGGCCGACCTTGTCGGCCATCCAGCCATAGAGCAGCGAGCCGAACGGCGCGCTGACGCCCGATGCCAACAGGATCGCGCCCGATTGGCCGTAAGTCAGGTGCCATTGCTTGACCACGAACGCCAGCACAAAGCCGATCAGGAAGAAGTCGAAGAAGTCGAGCATATCGCCGAGCGTCGCTGCCCCGGCTATCTTCCACTGATTGACCGTGAGCTTCTTCTGCCGTTCCAACAACTCAAGCATCGTCTTCTCTCCCTGACCGGCAACTACCTCGCGCGGTGAAAAGGACTAGTCTTTTTGTTTCTGTTTCTTGCACCGCTGTAGACTGCACACGCTGTAACCACGTCTCGACAGTGTCGCCACCCTAACATTACACGCCGGCTTCGCGCACGCAATGGTTTGATACTTCGTCGACAGACTGCCAGGCCCGATGACCGCGTAGCTGCGGTTTCAATAGCTGCCGGCGCTACAGTAATGCCAGGTGGAACCGTCGAAGCCGTAGAGCAGCGCCAAGCGCTGTTTCGCATCATGCGCGAGCACCACCCGGAACCGCTGTCCGGTGCACGAGGGCGTACCGCTATCGGGCTTTGGCATTTTTTTTGTCGTAGCGCAGTTCACGGCCCAATCGGGCAGGGCGGGCGGAGCTGCGGCGAGCTTCTTGCCGTCGGCGAGCACAAAGTAGTCTGTCGCCTGGCCGCCCTTGACACTGGCATGCAGCGCCAATGTGCCGTAGCGCGAGCGATAAAAGCCGGCCTGCTGATCGCCATCGCCGGCACCCGAAGCGACCGCGCGAAAGGTCAGCGCGGCGCATGCCGGTGGCCCCTTCTCCGCCGGATGCTTTGCCGCGGCAAAGGCGCCGACCGCGATCATCCCGAGCCCCACTCCGAGCAACATTGACATCGTCTGCTTCATTTCTCGCTCCCCCATTTCGCTGCAAACTCAGCTTATAGCGCCTCAGCGCCAGCGGCAGTAGGCTGGACGCGTCATATCTCGCCCTCGTATTCCCTTCGTTGTGAGCGGAGAGAAGGAGAGGGGTGCGGGATCGAGAACCAAAGATGGGCCACCGCCTTCTTCTGATCAGCATCGGGATCTGGCTCGGGGCATCCACGGCGCATTCCGCGGCGTTGGCCATCGTGATGGCGGTCGACGTCTCAGACAGCGTCAG
>JAFAHP010000530.1 GCA_019237175.1 Alphaproteobacteria bacterium | reverse complement strand
CTACAACATGCTGCTCGCCGGTAACGAGCTGCCGCAACCGCATGAAATTGCCTTGCGCCGCTGCGTTTCGGCCGGCGAGCCGTTGCCGGCGGAAATCGGCCGCCGCTGGACAGCGCGGATCGGCGTCGACATCCTCGACGGCATCGGCTCGACCGAGATGCTACACATCTTTCTCAGCAATTGGCCGGGCGACGTGCGCTATGGCACCACCGGCAAACCCGTCCCCGGGTACGAGCTCCAGATTGTCGGCGAGGATGGGCAAAGGGTGCGGCGCGGCGAGATCGGCGACCTGTTGGTCAATGGCCCGACCGCGGCGCAAGGTTATTGGAACAATCGCGCGCACAGCCGAGCGACATTTCTCGGGCCGTGGACGCGCACCGGCGACAAATATTTGGAGGATCAGGACGGTTACTACGTCTATTGCGGCCGCACCGACGACATGATGAAAGTAAGCGGCATGTTCGTCTCGCCGGCCGAGGTCGAGGCGGTCTTGATTGCGCATCAAGATGTGCTCGAGGCCGCCGTCGTCGGCGCCGCTGACGTCGACGGGCTGATCAAGCCTAAGGCGTTTGTCGTCGCCAAACCCGGCGTTGCCGCCGACGATGCCCTCGCAACGGCGCTCCGGCAGCATGCGAGTGACCGGTTGCCGGCGTTCAAATGCCCGCGCTGGATCGGCTTTATCGAAGAATTGCCAAAGACGGCGACCGGCAAGATCCAGCGCTTCAGGCTTCGTGAAGAGCCTCGCCCCGGCTGATCATGCATCACTTGTCGATCACCTCGCCCCGCGTGCGGGGAGAGGTCGGAAGACACCCGCAGCGTGGCTTCCGGGTGAGGGGTAAACGGGCGCTCGTCGCAATCGCTGTGAGGCCGTGCGCGAGCCCCCTCACCCCAACCCTCTCCCCGCAAGCGGGCAGAGGGAGCGTTCTGGGGACTTAATCTACCGGCTGCGTCAGGCGGTCAGCACTTCGAGCAAATGACCGTTCGGGTCCTTGAAATAAAAACCGCGGCCGCCGCGGCGGTGATTGATCATCATGTCTTCGGACGAGCGTGGGCCGCTGCCATAGGCGATTCCTTCGCCCTTGACCCGGTCGAAGATGCCGTCGAACTCCGCTTCGCTGACCTTGAAGGCGTAGTGGTGGGCCTCGAATTTGTCCCGGTTGTCAAAATCGATGGTCAGTGTGTCGTTTATTCGGACCGGCGCGAAATGCGACATCGGGCCATCGTAGCTGAGCCCAAACATCCGGGCGAAAAACCGCGCCGATGCCTCCTTGTCGCGAGCGGGCACGATCGTGTGGTCGAGGTGAATGGTCATAAGCCTCTCCTTGTCCTCTACCCGTCAAAGATGCGATTCCCGTGGTCACGGCGCAAGCCGGTTCCCCCACCCTTCCCGCCATGCGGGGGGTTAGAGAGAGGCTGCCGCGCCTCCGAGCCAGAGCGGGAGGAGATCAGTCCGCTTGCGATTCGGCCCGAATTCGGCGGCGTGCGCGCATGTCGGAATTGCCGTCGGACGGCACTTTCCGCAACCTGCGAAACGCCGCGCCTCCGCCAAACCTCGGCATTGCCGGTATCGCTGAAGCTTCGCGCTCCCGGTACGGTTGCTACCGGCGGCGACAATCGGTTAATAGGCGCCGGCCGAAATGCATATGGCCCAGGAGAGGGGTCCAAGATGCTGATTCTCGTTCCAGTCGATGGTTCCGCGAGCGCCAACCGGGCCGTCGCGCATGCCGTATCGCTGGCGGAGGGACGCGCCGATGCCAGGATCTTCCTGCTGAATATCCAGAATCAGCAGACGCTCGATACCTCCGACGTCTCCGCCATAACGTCGGTCGGCGACAACTCGCAGCGCGCTACCGACCAGTCAAAAGAATCCCTTCGCGAGGCGATCAAACTCTGCCGCAACGCGCAGGTGGAGTTCGAGACGCGCTCGGCGTTCGGTCCCATCGCCGAGACGATCAGTGGGGTCGCGCGAGAGGTAAAAGCTGATCAGATCGTCATGGGGACGCGCGGTTTTGGTCCCTTGCGCGGCGCCATTATGGGTTCGGTCTCCACGAAGGTGGTGCAGCTCGCGGGCGTGCCGGTGACCTTGGTCAAATAGTTGCTCACGCTTAGGGTTACAGCACCAGAGTTAGCAGGTGGCGGGCCAATAACAGCGACGCTGC
>JAFAHP010000173.1 GCA_019237175.1 Alphaproteobacteria bacterium | reverse complement strand
GCTGGCCGAAGGGCTTGCGAATTGGGCGATACCTTGGCCGTGCGTGCATGAATTCCTCGCCATTGTAACGCACCCACGCATCTACGCTCCGCCCACACCATTGGCCACGGCGCTCGACCAAGTGGATGCATGGCTCGAATCCCCAACCTTGGTGCTCCTCGCGGAGTCCGCAGCGCACTGGCCGACCCTGCGAGGGCTGCTCGCGGCGGGCCGCGTGACCGGTCCGCTGGTCCATGACGCGCGAGTGGCGGCGCTGTGTCAGCAGCATGGCGTGCGCGAACTATGGTCGGCGGACCGAGACTTCAGCCGTTTCGCTGGGCTTGCGGTTGTAAACCCGGTCGTCGGTATCGGATAGACCGCTGGGCTCACCCGAGTTCGTCGAGCAGCGCCTTGGCGGCTTTGAGATCGGGCGTGCCAAAGCCTTCGGTGAACCAGCCGTAGACCGGCGCCAACAGCTCGCGGGCTGCGGCGCGTCGGCCCTGCTCACTCCACAGCCGGGCGAGGCTCACCGCGGCGCGCAGTTCAAACCCGCGCGTGCCCTGCTCGCGCGCAATGCTGACTGCGCGGCAAAAACACGCCTCGGCCTCCGCCCTGTCCGGGTTCGGCAATCTTTGCAGCAGATCGCCGCGCAATCGGTGAAGCTCGGCGTCGTTGCCTCTTGCGCCGGAAGCCTCCGCCGTCACCAACGCCTCGCCGATCACCGTCAGCCCGTCCTCGAGCTTGCCAGTCAGCGCCAGGGTCTCTGCCAGCATCCCGAGAAAGATCGGTTTGTACGAGCGCAATCCGGCAAGCGTCAGCCCGTCACCGATCCGCGCCGCGGCGCCGCCATTCGCGCCGCGCTGCGTCTGAGCCCAGCCCTGGAGGATCAGGCCACAGCCCGACAACGTCGCCAATCCGAGCTCATTCCCGAGAGCGACCGCCTCGCTGCCAAACGCCTCTGCCTCAGACACCTGCCGCGCAGTGACCGTGATCATGCCGAGGATATGCAGGGCCAAACCAAGAGAATGATAGGGATGAGCATCTGGCCGACGTGCGTAGCGGAGCACCTCCCGAGCGAGCCTACTTGACCGATCGGGGTAGCCCTGATGCCACAGTCCCCAAGCCCAGGAGCCGAGCATCGTCACCCCGGGGTCCGAAGCAATGTGAAAAGGAAGGATTTGATGCTTCTCCGAGCCGTACAGCTCGGCCCCCCGTTCCAATAGCGAAAACCCGGCGGGGTAATCACCGACAGTGATCAGAGCCAGCCCGAGGATCTGATAGCCCGCAACCAAAATTCCGGCGTCCGAGCCAGATTGAGCAAGGGAGAGGAACTCACTGGCATGCTCGATTGCGGCTCGCGGATCACCGCCATGAAATCTGGTCCCAAAAAGGCCGAACAAAACCGAGAAGTGAGAAATCGTCCCTGCTTTCCCGCTTTCCAGGACCAAGCTGTGCGCGCGGCCGAATGCCTCGGCCACTTCCGGATGCCAGAACCCCTTAACCGACCTCAGCGCCCCCGCCAGAGCGATTTGAAGCTCCAGTTCCTGGCCCGCTCGCCCGGAGGTGCTTGGCAGTTCGGCGACCAGGCGCAATCCTCTCCTCAGCTGCGCGATCGCCTCGACGAGAGCCCCTTTCACCTCCGACTGCCGGCCGGCGCGACACCAATATTCGACGGCCTTTTCCGGCAAACCGGCTTCCGTAAAATGGTGAGCAAGGAATTCGGGTTGTCTCTCCGCCAGAGTCGGGAAGCTTTCTTCGAGCACTTGGGCGATCCGCGCGTGCAGCGCCCGGCGCGGGGCCCGCAGCAGCATGCTGTAGGCGGTGTCCCGCACGAGCGTGTGATTGAACAGGAAAGTCGCCTGTGGCGGCGCCCCGCGCTGAAACACGAGCCCCGCATCGACGAGCCGATTGAGCCCATCTCGCAGCTCTGGCTCAGTTCGCTGCGCGGCAGCGGCCAACAACTCGTAAGAGAAGTCGCGCCCGATTGCGGCGCCCGCCTGCGCGATCTCCTTGGCGATCGGGCCGAGCCGGTCGAGCCGCGCCATCAGCGAAGCGTGCAGTGTCGCAGGCACTGAAGGCGATGTCGCTGGCACGGTCCCGACCCCGGCGTTTTCGAGAACTGCCTTGGTCAGTTCTTCGAGGAAGAGCGGCACGCCGTCGGTGCGGTCGATAATCTCGTTCAGCACCTCACTCGACAGATTTCGAGCCCCGCGGATGAGGCCGTGGATCAGCCGGCCGCTTTCGTCTCGTCCCAAGCGGCGCAAAGATACTGTCGTTATCTGCGGCCGATCCGCCCACAGCACTTGAAACTCGGGGCGAAAAGTCGCGATCAGCAGCACTGGCATGCGCTCGATTCGTTCGACGATCAGATCGAGCAGGTCGCGCGAGCTCGGGTCTGCCCAATGCAAATCCTCGAAAACCATCAGCACTGGCTGCCGCTTCGCCAAACCGATGGCTTGCCGCAACAGCGCCTCATATGTTTTCTCTTTCCTGCGCTGTGGCGAGACATCCAGCGCCGGGTAACGATTGTCCAGTGAGAGGCCCAGCAAATCGGCCAGTGATTGCACGTCGCCTTCGACTGGCGTGTTCGCTGCAATGAGCGCTTCCAGTTTATTGAGCCTCGCCGCCGGCGCATCGTCTCGCTCAAAACCGGCGGCGTGTTCGACTTGCCCAATGAATGGGAACAACGCACTGTCTTGACGATGTGGCGAACAGAAATACCGTAACCGGGTATGCGGTTCGGTTTCGATGCCCTCTCCAAACGCCTCGGTCAGTCGCGATTTCCCGATCCCCGGCCCGGCCGAGATCAGCACGACGCGTCCCGCGCCGGCCTTTGCCTGTTCCCATCGCTGCCGCAGCAGTTCGAGTTGTTCCTCCCGGCCGACGAGCGGCGTTTCGCGCGAGCGCAGCGCCTCGAACCGGCTGCCCACGCGGCTTTCGCCGAGCACGCGGAAGGCTGGGACCGGTGCCGGCAACCCTTTGAGCTCGACCTCGCCGAGGCTCCGATACTCGAACAGGCTGCCGACCAGGCGCCGTGTATTGTCGGCAATGACAACGGCGTCGGGCGCGGCAAGCGCCTGCAATCGCGCTGCGAGGTTGGGCGTCTCGCCGATGACTGATTGCTCTTGTGCCGAGCCTTCGCCGATCAGATCGCCGACGACCGCTACTCCGGTAGCGAGACCGACACGCAATTGCAGCGGCGAGGTGGTTTGCAGTCGGCGCACCATGTCTACCACAGCGAGACCGGCGCGCACTGCACGCTCGGCGTCGTCCTCATGTGCCTGTGGATAGCCGAAATAGGCCAGCACGCCGTCGCCCATATATTTGGCGACAAATCCGTCGAACCTACCGATCACCTCGGCAATCGCAGCATGATAAGTGCCGATCACCTCGCGCAAATCCTCGGGATCGAGCCGAGCCGCCAGCGCCGTCGAGCCGACGAGGTCGCAGAACATTACGGTCAGCTGCCGCCGCTCGGCCATCGCCCCCACCCCTCCCGCCCCCTCTTGCGGGGGAGGGAGGGGGCCTGCGCCGACGCTTGTTACGGTGGGGCTGGCGGTCAGCGAAGGTTCGACACTCAACGCTGCGATGGCCTCGAGTAAACGGCGGCGGTGCCCGATCAGCGTCACGCCGAGATCTCTGAGATCTTCGATGGTCAGGCTCGGCAGCACGCTGGCGTCGATCGCGTTTTCACGAAACGCCGGCTCGTATTGGGCGAGCCCCAGACCCCGCAGCCACTCTGCAATATCCATCGGTGCGTCTCCCGATTCATCCGATTATCGCCCGCAATCGGCTGGAGCGCACGCGGGATAAGCTGATATCGTGCGCCGCAGAGACCGCATGTGATCGAGGAGAGCAACGCGATGAATTCGAACGGCAAGGTAGCGCTGGTGACCGGCGGGGGCAGCGGTATCGGCAAGGCTTCCGCACTCGCCCTCGCCAGAGAAGGGTTCGCGGTCGTCGTCGCCGGCCGCCGGCCGGAGCCGTTGCAGGCGGTCGTCGGCGAGATCGAGGCCATGCAAAGCAAGGCCCTCGGCGTGCCGACCGATGTCGGCAACCCGGATTCGGTGCGCGCCTTGTTTGCCAAGACAAAGGAGACCTACGGCCGGCTCGATGTCTTGTTCAACAATGCGGGATTTGGCGCCACGGCGCCGATCGAGGAATTGCCGTTCGAGCGCTGGCAGGCGGTCGTCAG
>JAFAHP010000172.1 GCA_019237175.1 Alphaproteobacteria bacterium | reverse complement strand
GACATCAACATGCCGCAGATGGACGGATTGGATCTGCTTGCCGCGATCAAGCAACGCTGGTCCGATCTGCCGGTGATCATGGTGACGGCATACGGTGACGACCAACGCCGCCGTCGCGCCGGTGAACTCGGCGCCAGCGAATTCCTCACGAAGCCGGTCGACTTCGATCTGCTGAAGGCCCGATTGGCACAGCTACCGCGTGCCGCATAAGCCTCGCAATGGTGCCATTGGCCAATTGGCCGCGCTGGCCCGGTCTCACTCAATGCGCTGATCAAACCGGCCGCTGGCAAGCAGCCGCGCGGCCCCGCTTTATTTCGGTCTGGTCGCCGGCCCGCGTCTGCGGTGGTCTGCGGCCGCGGCAAGGGACGGCCGTCAGTTGGATGGGTTGCTCAGTTGCGTCGCTGCCACTGGCGCGGATCACGGCTACTGTGGAAACAGGCGATCACGCGCACGGTCCCGGCGATGACCCGAAAGAACAGCGCGTACGGAAAACGGCGGCAACGAGCCCGGCGGATATCTTGGTAGACGACGGGGAATTGCTGCGGCTCTGTGCCAACCCGCTCAACGATTTTCTACGATGAACCGATCGGCCAGCTCCACATCGCGCGCGGCGTACCAATCGCGCGCTTCAAGCAGCTCGGCTCGCCGCCGGGCTGAAGACGACCGACCGCACGCTCAGCGCCGTTGTCGGAGCTCACCCCTGAGCTGATCCCACGGAACGCTTTCTGCCCAGTCTTGATCGAAGCCCGCCATCCTCCGATCGAGTTCGGCCCGCTGAGCATCGGTCACCGGAACATCATTCTCGTCGAGGCTCTCCCAAAGGGACTCGATTAGATCGAGCCGTTCACGCGGCGAAAGCCGGGCGAGCTCGGGTGCTAAATCAGTCATGCCGCACAGGATCGCGAACACGAGGATGCCCGTCAACTCGCACTGCCACCAACCTTTGCTATGACGCGAAACGCTCGCACCGGTGCCATCTCAATCTGATTGGAGGTGGACCCGTAGCCGCCCGGGCTCGACGATCCACAATGCGCCCTCCGGCGATCTTGTTTCCAATGTCTTGAGGAGTTCCCGCACCCGCGCGAGCAACGCCGCATGTGAGGGCCGATACCCCATCGCCAATACCACAACGCCGGCGCTGCCAGCCGGCGGATAACGCAGCACTTCGCTAACCCCCGGGCTTTGGGCCGACGGTCAGTTGGTAATGCTACCCGGGGGACGATCCAATGTGACGAGCGCTTGGCTTTCTTGCTTGCACACGTCAAACAGTAGCTCGTCTGCCGCCCCGCGCAGCCCTTGACTTACGCTCGTAGCGACATCGTGGCCGGCGGTGCGGATCAGATCGGCGGCGCGCCGGCTGAGATTCTCGTCGAGCTTGAGTTTCACGCCACGTTTTCGGTGGGGATAGGGATGATTTGCTCCCGGGCCGCTTCGGCGCCGTATGCGATCGCCGCTAACACGTCCTCGTGCGTCAACCCCGGATATTCGGCCAGCAATTCGGCCTCGGTCATGCCGTCGGCGATGAAATCTAGGATGAGCGAGACCCAAATCCGGGTGCCCTTTATACAAGGCTTACCGCCGCAAATTCTGGGATCTATCGTAATTCGTTCCAAAAGAGGATTCACCGCTTTGCCTCGCACGATTTGCCGACGGTTCTCCTACCGCTTTGCGCGTCAGTCTAGCACAACTCCGCCAGGGGTCGCCTACACACCACCGTCATTTCCGCGAAAGCGGGAATCCAAGGGCCGAGATGCGAGCGCTCGCCCTGGGCTCCCGCTTTCGCGGGGGCGGCGACAACTGTAAGCCATCCCAGGCTCATGTCCGCTCAGACACTAAGGAGAAACAAGGTGGCGCGACCGCGCCGGCTCGCTCTTGTCGTCATTGCGAGCAAAGCGAAGCAATCTCGATGGCGGAATCTCTGGGACAACGAGATTGCCACGGCGCCTGCCGGCGCCTCGCAATGACAAAGTCGGAGCGCGAGTTTCATCCCTCGCGGGTCGGCGAAGCCGGTGGGAGACTAAGTCTGAAGTCGATCTCGCCGCCAGCGCATCGGAAGATGGGGCCGGCCGACAGCGTCATTCGACGACGCCACTCTGACTGTCCCGATCGACACCCTGTGATCGCCTGCGTCGACCACGGTATGATCCGCCCCGAAGGACGTTCCCGACGAGGTCCGCAAATGAGCGC
>JAFAHP010000264.1 GCA_019237175.1 Alphaproteobacteria bacterium | reverse complement strand
AAATTAACGAACAATATTATGGAAGATTTTTTGCGGCGCGGGTAATTGACGATCGGTTGAACAGCAGGCGCCAGTTTTTGGCGCGTCCATCGTGAGAACCCGTCACTAAGCGGGTGTTCGTCGGCAGACGGTCATCGGCGCAGCTTGTTCCTCCGGGATCGATGCAGTCGGGCCGAGAGTCGCAGACTATGGATGAAAACGAACATGGAAAGAGAAACGTCGCCGCACCTAACCGTTCGTGGCGCCGCCGTCTCAGCCGCGAGGGGATTGACGAGCCGTTCGGCCATGGCTGAGGAGCCGCACCCAACTCCGCAATTGCCACCGCCCAACGTCAGGCGCTGGACGATCCGTCGCAAGGCGGCGGTGCTGAATGCGATAGCGAACGGCATGCTGACCCGCGAGGAAGCCTGCCAGCGTTATCAAATATCCGAGGAAGAATTGGCAAGTTGGCAGCAGACTTACGAGGTCCATGGTCTGCCTGGCCTGCGCTCAACTCGGCTGCAGCAATACCGCGGTCGTCGGCCGCAGGAGTAACGGGTCGGCGGGATCTCAGCTTTGGCCGCCAAAAGCTGACGCTGCAGGCACTCTCCCGACGGCGCAGTGCAATGATGCCGACCAGCATCGAGAGGGCCAGCGCGATCAAGGTTCCGATCGGCAAGTGCCAATCGGCGGCAAGTCCCCGCGGGTTCAAACAAAGTATGTAAAGCCCGGCTAAGAGCCACCGCGCCGTCTGCGGCAAACGATATTCGCCGTCCGCGCGCAACAGCCAAGCGGCGGCGATCCCGTCGAGCACGAGATCATAGAAAAGTGCGAGCGGGACAGCGATCGGGGTTGCCGCGGTCAAACTCGCAGCGCGCACCGGCAACGGCAGGTTGTGCCGCCAAACCAGACCCACAAAAGCCGCGGCAACGGCCGATGCGGCGCCCTGCAGGATTGTCGCGGCGGTCGGGGTCGCGCCGAGCAATCTCGCGGCCCCAAACGGGGTTGCAAAGCCGGTGAAGGCAACTCGTCCTGAGGCATACACGCCGGGCGATGAGGCCAAGGCGACCAGAAATTCATGCCAAGTTTGCGGGCCGAAAGCGATCAACGACAAAAGGCACAAGCCGAGGGTAGAAAGCAGCGCCCCCGCGAGGGCGCGCCAGTGGCCGCCCGCGGCAAGCGCCACCGGGACCAACAGTGCAAAATGCGGTTTGCAGCACAACCCGCCAAACAGAAGCCCGGCGGCGAACGGTCGGCGATCAACGAGAAGCGTCGCGGCGCCAAACAGGCCGGTGGTTAGAAACCCGTTTTGCCCGAGACCGATTGTCCACAGCACAGGTGGGAAAGCCAAGATCGCGACTAAGATCTCCCATCCAGGCTCGCCGACAATGAGCCGGACGATCGCTAGGTAAAAGACAAGGGTGCCGGTCTCGAAAACGACAAAGGCCGGGAGATAGGGCAGGTGGGCCAAAGCCGCGCAGATCAGCAAATATGGCGGAGGATAATAGAAAAAATTGTAGGTGATGCCTTTTTGCGCAGCACGCTCTTCCGCGGCGAAATGCGCTGCCCGGTTGTAGGCGAGCGCTGGTGTACCGGAATCCGCTAGACTTCCGGCCGCATAAAAGCTGACAAAATCGGTACTGCTGGGCCGTTTGAGCGGAATGATCCACCCGTGAGTGCCGGCAGCGATGAAAACAAAAAAGCCTAATTCTATCGCAAGGAGGACCGTGCACAGGACTGATACGCGTGGTCGAGCCAACAGCCGACGCTCGCTACGCCTGATTCCCGACAAAACGGCTATGGCTTGCAAAGCAACTGCCGGATCCGTCAGATGCTGCTGGCGAGATTGCCAAAGGAGGTACTTAGATTCGTTCCGAGCAATTGCCAGGCGACGATACACACGAGCGCGACGAACATGGCGATCATGGCATATTCGATTGCGGTAACGCCGCTATCGTCGATCAGCGTCTGGATCAGCCGATGGCTCATGAACTGCTTCATTTCCGTCTTCCTGGCGCTTCTGCCGGGATGTGGACCAAGCTTAGAGCGCGGGACGTAATTGGGCGGTGTTCAAAATCAGGCTTCCACCCCGTTCACCACCGGAAACCGACAACCCTTGCGGCGCCGAAGGTCGCCGACCTCTTTTCGGATAGCCGCACCGTATGCGAGCCCGTTCAGCACCTGATCGAACTACCCGCTGATCTCGGATCTTCGGGGATGGCGGAAACGACCGGCACCATCGCGAGCCGGATCGAGCGGCTCTTCGGGAGCGAGCGCAAGGATCTAACGCGCTGGATGCGCGTCAGACGTGACGTGACCAAGCTACGCCGCAAAAACGGTTTGACCGCCGGAGTGCGCCGGTGAGTTGACAGCCTGCACCCTCCGCGAATACGGCAAGTCCATACCGGAGACCTTTGTCAACGGCCGTGCTCGGCTCTGATGAGCCCGGCCGCTTATCGATTACACACTACTGGCGATGTTGTTAAACGCGGTGCTCAAGTGTGTGCCGAGCAATTGCCATGCCGCAATGCAGACGACCGCCACCAG
>JAFAHP010000238.1 GCA_019237175.1 Alphaproteobacteria bacterium | reverse complement strand
GGAAGCAACCACAGCGTCAGAGTTGTGTCAATACGTAACGCTTTCGCGCTAATTATGGTTAAAATGTTAAATACCTACTGCGAAGAGTTAACAAACGTTGACGAATGTTAACAAAGTTAACCAGGCCAACAAAAGTCGAGGTTGAATTTGCGGTCACGGACCGGTGCGCGATTAACCTTTGGCTGCGACCCCGCGAAAGCTCGACGGCGGATTGGCGCGGGCTCGGGCTTTGGCGGCCGCGGACCGCCTGGCGGTCGGCGCCTCGCGTTGCGGTTGCTCGGTGCATCCGCCGCGCGGAACGCGCCGGCTGCGACAATCCGCCGTGTTTCCAGCCCGCCCTGAGCTGCGGCAGGCGCCGGTGGAAGGTTACGCAGCAGCAAATTTGGTGCGGCCGAAGCGTTACGGCGAAACCTCAGTGACCCGTGCCCACCAATAGCGGCTGACAGCACGCCCGCGCGCGCGAATTTGGCTCCAGTGGGCTGAACCGGGGTTGCAGTGAGCTGCAGTGCATCGTCAAGCAAGTTGTCGTCTGCTGCGTCGGATCGCCGGCTGGCCGGGGAGCGTCGGCGAGGTTGGGCTCATATCGCGGCCGGCGATGTAAAGGGCGGCAACGTCGCGTCAGGATCCTGCGGCAGGCCACCTCGGCCACCCTCGACCAGGCTGGATTGCGGCAGACCGTTTGCGCAGAATAGCTGTTGCGCAGCAACTGCGCGGCGGGCGCCATTGAGATCGACCCGCGGGCCGACTCGGCGTCTCCGGGACGCTCGAGATCGTCGGCGTTAATCGTGATGTTCCCGCCATGCCCTTCGATCGCTTGGGCGATGATGCTGATCTGGTTGAACACGACGAATTGCGGGTCGATCGTGATGTTGCCGCCATTGCCGGTCTCGCCTTTGACCGAAGTAGTGATCTCGCTGCTAAGCAGATAGAGGAAGTCGCCCAGCTTCAGCGTGATTTGCCGCTCGCCTTTGAGGTTTCCGCCTCGGTCGAGATCGCAGCACCATTGGCGACGAGCAGGCGGGCGGGCGCGGCGATAGGCCGCCCAGGCCCAGGCCCAGCCGAGATGCGTCCGGGGGCGGTCTGGCCTGCGCATGGGCGGCTTGAGCGGGCCAGGTTGTCATCCCGTTTCGGGAAGACGCCGCAAAAGAGCCAGGCGCCGCAAGCGGTGCTGCCATCGTCCTTCAGGTCTTTGAAACTTTTCGATCTGGCGGCTGTGCGCGACCGTACCGCCCGGCGGAAAAATTGCCAAATTCGCAGCATATCCTGCAGCTCGTGACCTCCGATAGATCGGGAACGCGCGGTATGCTCCGAGGCTGCCTTATCCACCCTGTTGCTCCCCTGTTGTCGCTTTTGGCCCCGGTGTTCCGGCCTTTTTTCTCCCCTGTTCGCGGCGTGCCCGACACCGCGATTCTGCGGCGTAAGTCTTTTATATTACACGATTTTTGTGCCGCTTTTAGGCACCGCGCCGACCGCAAGGGAGTTTTTTCCCCTGTTATCTGGGCCAAAACAGGGGCGCGCGCGAGGCGATGATCGCGCTGACGGTGGCCGGACCGGTGCCGGACGGGCTTACGCCGTTGAACTTGACGGATACAACTCCTCCGACGCCAGACCGACGGGAGGCTGGATGGCGGGCGCCCGGCTTGCGCGGCGCGGCTGTTGCGCGGCACTTGGGCGAGGCTGCATGATCGGTCCTGTCGGGCTAGTCTCCGAGCGGCATGAAGAAGTTTGTTCCTCGCCAATGGGCGAAGTGGCGGCGGTTGGCGCCCTTGACGATTTTGCTGATCGGATATTGCGGCTTCGCAAACGAACCGGTGGCGATCGCCGAAAGCATCGCTCCCAAAAGCGAGGCCGAGCAGCCTCCAGCCCCCCTACCGGACCGCCCGCCGCGATCGACGGGTTTCGCCAGGCGCTCTTCGGAATGAGCGAGGAGCAGGTTCGTCAGGCTATCCGCAAGGACTTCCCGGCGGCGGCCGGCAAAATCAGCAGTGCCGTTCACCCGTCTGAGAAGACGACGGTCCTGTCAGTGACCGCGTCGGACCTGCTGCCCAATAGCGGCAACGCGCGTATCTCCTATATTTTCGGGTACCGGTCCAAGAAACTGATCCAGGTCAACATCATTTGGTCGAGCGAGGGCAACGCGGCCAGCGACGAAACCCTGGTCGGTACTGCGAATTCTCTGCGCGACTATTTTGCGTTGCAAAACTACAAGCCAGACACCGTCGTCGCCAACCGGCAACTGGCCGAGAATACGATAGCCGTCTTTCGCGCCAGCGACCTGCAGGGGAGGATGGTACTGCTGGTGTTGAGCGGTTTCACCGCCGCGGCGCGCGACGAAGAAAAAAAGGGACCACGGCCGCCGCCGCTCACGCTCGAACTCTCTTATATCGAGAACGCCGCGCATCCCGACGTGTTCAAAATAGGCAAAGGTCAGTTCTGACATCGCACTCGATCCCGCGGTCCTTCCTGGACAAAGTGCGCCGGATCAGGAATTGAGGATCTGCAGAGAGGACGATTGGACCGGCGCCTGTTTCTGGCTTTGATTGCAGGTTGCGCCGCGCCGACCCCGGTGGCGCGCGCGCTCGTTCGCCCGCCTGCTCCAACCCGGCTGCGTCTTGTCAACGCTCATACTGGCGAGACCTTCGAGGGGACCTACCGTGACGATCACGGCCCGATCAGCCGGGTGATGGATG
>JAFAHP010000228.1 GCA_019237175.1 Alphaproteobacteria bacterium | reverse complement strand
GGAGAACCTCGTGCCGTGGTCGAGTGAATGATGTTGCCGACATCGAGCAGACGAATTCCGGCGACCCCATCGAACGGCGCCGTCAGTTTTGTGTAGGTGAGCTCGGTCCTGGCATACTCGATCGCCGCCTGATCGGCCTGTATCGTTGCCTGCTGTTGGGCGATCATCGCTTGCTGAGTGGCGACCTGTTGTTCCGGTGCAAACCCTTGCTTCTGCAACGGGATATATCGGCCGAGGTTGAGCTGAGCGTTCTCGAGATGAGCCTGGTCACGAGCGAGATTGGCCTCCGCCTGGTCGAGCTGCGCCTGATAGGTGCTGGGGTCGAGTTGGGCCAGCACGTCGCCCTTCTTAACGAATTGGCCGTCCTGGAAGTCGATGCTGAGGATCGGCTCGGTGACCATGCTGCGCACCGTCACCGAGTTCAGCGCTGTGACATTGCCGATACCGGTCAGGACGATCGGGAAATTTCGCTGCTGCACCGTCGTTGCGATGACGGGAACCGGAGGCGGGGGCAGGGCCGCCGGGTGAGGGCTGCGCTCGAAATGTTGCCAGCCCAGGTAGCCCGCAGCGACAACCGCGATCATTCCCAGACCGACCAACAAAGGCGAGCCCCGGCCGCTTTTCACCGCAGGGTTCTGGGAAACAACGGATGGCTCGGCCAAAGGATCTCCCCCGTCACTGACTTTGGTCCAGCGCAATATTGTACGTGGGAAATGCCGCCGGACTGCGCCGTCGTTTAAATAAACGCAATTACGATTGCGATGGTTGCCGCCGAGGCGGCGAGAGAGAGAATATAAGCATAACCATCGCCACACGGGGCGAGAGCCGCTCGGTATGGCTTTGCCCGGAAACCGGAATAACCACTGGCATCGGCATTCGCGCCCGCGATTCGGTGGCCGAGATCACTCCCTCGCAAGCGTGCGGAATGCGGCCGACCGCAATGCCGAGCCGGCCGCCAGCACACCCGGTGCGGGAGGAGGGATCACCGGGCAAATTGACTGCACGTACAGGCTTTGCCGTTACACACGTCAAGGTGGTCGTCCTTCGGGCGCCCCGTGGGCCGCCGTCGCCACTAATATGGCAGGCATCGCAGGACCTCCCGGTAAACTGACGTCAAAATTGGTAAATCGCACCCGCCTGCGATGTCTCGGTTACCAAGCACCCGCCGAGATGCTCGCCAAACTCGCGGGACACAACACGAAAGCGGGGGCCCAGAGCCTGCCCTGGCATGAACAGGGGCAAGCGACTGGCATCCGTGGCCCCGGGCTTCGCACCCACCGGCCTTCGCACGCGCAACCCGGGGACCGCTTGCACGGGAACGAGGAAAAAAGAACGCGCCGACTAAAGCACCAATCGCCCCGCGGGTAGCTTTTCGCCGGGGAGTTATCCGCGCTACGCGCTACGGCGCCGTCCGCTTTCCTCGATCTCGGCCGCCGCGATCGCGCGGGCCAAGGCGCCGCACAGTTCTTTGGCCGATGCCAGTGAAATCTCGACCGCGACCCGCGCGCCGGGTCCGAGCGCCGGGTTCACAAAGTCGATGTTGATCGCGTCTTCAAACAAAGCGTGATGCGGGTGGTCGTAGGAGACCACCGCGTGGGTCAGATCGAACCACCCGTCATCGCGCTTGCCGGCGCCGTCCGCTTCGACGATCTCGACGATCGAGGTGCACATCTAAAGGGCGTCCTCCGCAACGGCGTCATCGCGAACCCCGGACGGACGGCCCTGGCGGGCCGTTCCGGGGGGAAACGATCCTGGAGCCGCAGAAACGGCCGGTCGAGATCGTTTCGTCGCTGCGCTCCTCGCGACGACGGGATGTCTCAGGCAGACAGGTGCTTCTTCAAGAATGCGAACACCTTCTGCCAGCCGTCCAGCGCCTGCTCGATCCGGTACGCCGGCCGATCATAATAGAAGAAGCCGTGCCCGGCGCCATCGTAGCGGTGGAACTCGTATTGCTTGCCGTATTTCTTCAGCTCGGCTTCGTGCTCGTTGACCTGCTCCGGCGTCGGCGCTCGGTCCTCATTGCCAAACAGGCCGAGCAGCGGGCACGACAGCTTCTGCGTGTATTCGATGGGCGCTACCGGCTGCTTCGGGTTCAGCTCCTCCCTGCTCATCACCACACGGCCGCCCCACAGCTCGCAGGCAGCATCGATGGCGTTGGTATGACAGGCATAGAGGAAGGTCTGCCGCCCGCCCGAGCAGGTGCCGAACACGCCGACTTTGCCGTCGAGCCAGGGCTGGGCACGCAGCCATCGGACGGCACCTTCGGTATCGCCGATGACCTGCGCGTCGGGAACGCCGCCCTCGGCCCGCACCTTGGCGGCGACATCCTCTGCTTTGCCTTCGCCGGCGCGGTGGTAGAGGTTGTGGCTGATCGTGGCGTAACCGTGGTGCGCGAATTTGCGGGTGGTCTCGCGATACCACTCGTCCCAGCCCGGCGCGTGATGCAGCAGCACCATACCCGGAAACGGTCCCGGTCCCAACGGTCGCGCGACATAGGCCGAAATC
>JAFAHP010000165.1 GCA_019237175.1 Alphaproteobacteria bacterium | reverse complement strand
CCGCCCGACCCACTCGAACCAAGTGCTTTACACAGTTGCGCGTAACATTATGGCGGGCAACGCTGACCGAATGAGCATCGATGTCGCTCGCGCACACCGGACGCCTGCATAATTTCGCGGCGGCGATTGCCAGAATGCCGGTGCCGGTGCCGACGTCGAGGGGTCGATGGATCGGCCGGAGCCATCCAAGCTGTTCGAGCGCCAAAAGACAACCACGGGTCGAGGCATGCTCCCCGGTGCCGAATGCTGTCGCGGCGTCCAGCATGATCGCAATCGCTGCCGGCGGGATCGCGCCACGGTAATGCGAGCCGTAGACAAAAAAGCGACCAATCTGCAGTGGCGGGAAGGCAAGCCGATTTTCCGCGAGCCAGTCGCGGTCGGGCAATTCTTCCTGGCGGATGTCGATCAAATCGCCACCGCCGGCGGCAACGGCAAGCTCCAGGCGCACCGCCAGATCGGGGTTCAAAAGCGGCGCTCGCGGGTAAGCCTCGATGCGCCATTCGCTTGGCCGGGTCTCGAACGCCGCGACCGCTCCCGTCGCGGCGTCAAGAACTGCGAGCACGGCTTCCGCAGCATCCCCGCCGCGCACCAAAACGACGACATGATGGATGCTCGACGTCATCGGCAGCCCAACCCGACCATGGTCCTCTTACCGCACGTCGGGTAAGCGGGTGGGATCAGCGAGATTATCAAATTTGGTTGTTTCCGCGTCGAAATGGAGCTTGATCGAACCGATCGGTCCGTGTCGTTGTTTGGCCACGATGATTTCAGCCAAGCCGTGGATCTTTTCGAGTTCCTCGCGCCACTGCGCATAACGGTCATTGTACTTGGCGGCGTCTTCGCCGGGATGTTTTGCCGGCTCGCGGCCATCGTAATATTCCTGCCGGTAAATAAACATGACGACATCGGCGTCCTGCTCGATAGACCCGGACTCGCGTAAATCCGCGAGGATCGGCCGCTTGTCCTCGCGGCCTTCCACCGCCCGCGACAATTGTGAAAGCGCCAATACCGGGACATTCAGCTCCTTTGCGAGCGCCTTTAGCCCGCGCGTGATGTCGGAAATCTCCTGAACCCGGTTTTCCAACGTCCTTACCTGTACCGAAGGCCGCAACAATTGGAGATAATCGATGACGATCAGGCCCAGCCCCTGCTGGCGCATCAGCCGGCGCGCCCGCGTGCGCAAGGCCGAGACACTGAGCGCCGGCGTGTCGTCGATGAACAACTTTAATGCCTGAAGGTGCTGGCTTGCCTGCAGAACCCTGTCGAAGTCTTCCTGCCTGATGCTGCCTCGTCTTATCCGGTCCGACGAAATTCCGGTTTGCTCCGCGAGAATACGGGCGGCGAGCTGCTCGGCCGACATTTCGAGCGAAAAGAACCCGGCGACCGCCCCGTCCTCGGTGACCGGTCGGCCATCCGCGTTCGAAACCGGTTGGTAAGCGCGAACGGCGTTGAACGCGATATTGGTGGCAAGCGCGGTTTTGCCCATCGACGGCCGACCGGCAAGGATGATCAGATCCGACGGATGCAGCCCGCCCAGCTTATCGTCGAGATCGCGGAATCCGGTCGCTACCCCGACGACCTTACCGTCTCGCCGGTAAGCCGCCCCGGCGGCGTCGATCGCGTTGGTCAGCGCGGTACTGAACGGCAGAAAGCCGCTGTCGCTCTGCCCTGATGTCGCAAGCTCGAACAGCTTTCTCTCGGCGCGTTCGATCTGGGCAGGCGCCGGGTCGTCGAGATCCTGGCGGAAAGCATCGTTGACAATGTCTTCGCCGACCACGATCAACTGGCGGCGGAGATAGAGATCGTGGATGTGGCGGCCGTAATCCTCGGCGTTGATGATCGTCACCGCGGCTGCGGCGAGCCGCGCCAGATATTGCGCGCCGCCAATTTCGGCGAGCGCACCGTCCTGGTCGAACAAGTTTTTCAACGTGACCGGGTTCGCGATCTGCCCGCGCTCGACCAATTTCCCGACGGCGGCGTAGATGCGGGCGTGAACGGCATTTCCAAAATGCTCGGGGAGCAGAAATTCTGAAATCCGAGAGTAGGCCTGATTGCTGATCAAAAGTGCCCCCAGCAGCGCCTGCTCGGCGTCGTTGTTGAAGGGCGGGGTGCGGATCGGTTCAAGGTCCCCCGGATCAAGTCCGGGGCCCCGCAGCGGCGTGACCCGGGGTGCCGTAACTGTTTCCATGAGTTGAAGCTAGCACCGGGTGCGCGCGCGACGCTCGCGCGAAAGAGTGCACAGCCTGTGGAAGGCGGGAGTCTTCAGGCGGCGCGTTCGACGCCGGCGCTGTGCTCGCGCTCCCAATCGAAGATGTAGTCGCGGATCAACGGTACCACGTCGAGCGACCTGGCGAGCTGCATCTGAAAGACCATCAGCCCGCCACGCCGAAAGGCGAGCTCCGAGCCCGCCAAATACATCTCCCACAGACGGCAAAAGCGTTCGTCGTAGATCACGCGAATGCGCTCGCGGTTTTGTTCGAATCGCGTGCGCCAGGCACGCAATGTGCGCGCATAATGCAGCCGCAGGATCTCGATATCGGTAATCCACAGCCGCTGACGCTCGACAAGCGGCACCACTTCGGACAAGGCCGGCACATAACCGCCGGGGAAGATGTATTTGCGAATCCATGGGCTTGTCGATCCCGGCCCGTCCATGCGCCCGATGGAATGCAACAGCGCCACCCCATCGGGCTTCAACAGCGACTTCACCTTGGCGAAGAACGCCGGATAATGGTTGACGCCGACATGCTCGAACATACCGACCGATACAATCCGGTCATACCGTCCGCTCTCCTCACGGTAGTCGCGCAGGTGAAAACGTACCCGATCTGCAAGCCCGACCGCGGCGGCACGCCGTGTGGCGAGTTTGTGCTGCTCGACCGACAGGGTCAGCCCGGTCACGTCGGCGTCGCATTCGGCGGCGAGATAAAGCGCAAGCCCACCCCAACCCGAGCCGATATCGAGCACCTTGTGTCCCGGACGGATCAGCAACTTTGCCGCGAGATGGCGCTTTTTATCGAGCTGGGCGAGGTCAACATCGTCGTCATGGGCGCGAAAATAGGCGCAGGAATATTGCCGGTCGCGGTCGAGAAACAGTGCGTAGAGCTGGTCCGACAGGTCATAGTGATGGGCGGCGTTGCGCCGGGCGCGCGCGCGAGGGTTGTATTGGTGAACGCGCCGCAACAGCCTGAACGACCCGTTCAACAGCCGCGACAGCATAGCGTCTGGCAACGCTTCCAGGTTGAGCTGCAACAAATCGATCAGGTCGTAGAGGCTGCCCTCCTCGATCACGAGGGTCCCGTCGACAAAAGCCTCCGGCAAATAGAGCCGCGGCCGGAGCATCAGTTTGCGGTGGAGCCTCGGGTCGGTAAGGCGGATTGCGGCACGCGGTCCCGGGGCTCCGATGAACTCATAGCGCGCCCCGGCGGCATCGACGAGGCATAGCCGGCCTTTTGAGATTATGCGTTCGAGCATGCGCGCCAGCAGGATTGTCACGACCGCAGACCAAATCTCGCTGGGTCCCGGTTATTGTGCCGCGCTTACGCTCGATGCGGCGGCTGCGGACGGGCCGGCTTCTGGCTCGGTTTCGTCTTGTTCGGCAAGCCGCAGCGGATCAATGCCGCGCGCCTGCATCGCTGCTTCCTCGGCCGATTGGGCAACGTTGGCGGTGATCGTCACCGAGACTTCCGGATGCAATACGACCCGCACCGGATGCAGGCCGAGGTTTTTGATCGGCCTTT
>JAFAHP010000120.1 GCA_019237175.1 Alphaproteobacteria bacterium | reverse complement strand
CGGATCGATCGGGGTCACCGCAGTGACGCCGTGATAGACCCGGCTGTCGTCGACCAAGGCTGAATCGAGCGGCGTGGTCAAGGTGAAACTGCCGAGCGGGCATTCGATAAGATCGTAGATCGTGGTTTCGCCGCTCGTGATGTTTTCGCGGCGAACCATCAGCACCAGCACCCAGTCGACACCATCGCGGTGCATCCCTTCCGGGGTCGGGCGGCCCGCCTCGCCCGGCCGCGCCTCGATGCGAAACTGATGCAATTCGACATGCCAGGCGGCCGGCCGTACCGCCTCAGGCGTCATCCGGTCGAACAGCGCTTGGCTCGTCTGCAGGATCGCATTCAGCGCCGGGTGGCGGGCAATCGCCTCGGTGACCGGTTCGAACCAGCGCTCGACCCCGCCGTTGAGCGGGTTGTAGTCGCGGCTCTGATAGTGCGGCTGATGCGGCTTGCGCACGATCCCCGCCGGCGAGGCACGGAACGAAGCAAAGCGGCGGCGGCGGTAGCGGCCGCCGTCGGCCATGTAAGTGTCGATGCCGAGATCGTCCCAGCTGGCCGCGAACGACCCCCAATCGCGCAGCCCGGCCGCCTCCAACGCAGCATGCATTTCCGGAGCCCGCACAAAGGCGAAGCCGTCACGGCCGATCGTTTCGGCTATTGCGGCAAAGAAATCGGTCATCCGCACTTCCCCGATCCAAGCCAGCGTTATGTGGTCATTTCGTGTGCAATTCCACCCCGAAGCCCACTGTGAGGTCGGTTACATCGAACTGGTACAATTTCTGATAAATACCAAGCACACCGCCGGTTTTTACGAGCACATTCCGCTTGCAGGATTCGTGATGATACGCTATTAACTATGTTTAGTTGTGCCCATGGTTAATTTTTTTGAGAAAGGGGGCAATATGAAGACGACATCGGCGAGGCGTTCTCGCCCCGAGACCACGATCGCGGTATCTGCAAGCTGGGTCGCAACCGCCATCTTCGCAGCGATCCTGTCGGGGATTACAGCCGTCCCGGCCCGCGCCGACTGCAACCCGGCCGACCGTATCAACGCACAGTGCTACCCCGATCTGCAAACAGCGACCGCGGCGGCGCTCGCCGCCAACGTGCCCCTATGGTTACCGGCCGGCACCTACACGCTCGACCGGGAACTCGTCATCGACTATGCGCCGCTGTCCGCCACCGGCTTCCAGATCATCTCGGACGGTGCGGTCATTGACGCGACGGCCACCGGCCAGCGTGCCGTGTCGATCGAATGCAGCGGCGGCACACCGGACAGCCCGAAGAGCTGCTTCTACTTTCACATCCAAGGGACAGTGTTCGTCAACGCCAATACTTCGAATGCCGCCGCCTTTCGTTTTGGCCTCAACGACTTCTCCGACGCGCACAACTCGGCAAAGATCGACCACCTGATCGTCAACAATGCCGGCGCCGGGTTCGCGGTCAGGCTCGAATACGTCCTGAATGCAGACATCTTCACCGTCGCGGTGTCGGCCGGCTCTGTAGGGCTGATGATGGACCAGGTGCAGTTCTCGCGGATTTCCGGTGCCGCGTCGGCAACCAACGGGACCGCGATGCTGATCGAGGAGGGCTACACGATGGCCAACACAATTCAGGCGATCGACCTCGAGGTCGCACAGACCTGCCTGACGATCACCTCGCCTTACGCGAACCGCAACACTTTCGTGTCGCCTTATTTCAACTGCCCGACGTCAATCGTCGCCACCGCCGGCAACAGCAACATGTTGCTGAACCCGAGCTATGGCGCAGGGCAGCCGCCCGCCCCCGGATCGCAAACCGGTATCCTGACCATACCATGACGCCCCCGCGTTGCAGGTCTCACAACACCGCTTCGGCGACGGCGCGCAACGCCTCAGCGGTGGCGCCGGTCAGCACCAGTGTGCCGATCCGATGGTCCCTCGCCAGCTCTTTCCAGGCCTGCAGACGATCGCGGATGCGCTCCTTGGTTCCGACCAGCGAGATCTCGTCGATCAGCGCGTCAGGCACCGCCGCCTCGGCTTCCTTGCGCCGGCCGGCGAGGAAATGGTCCTGGATTGCGCCGGCGGCCGCCACATAGCCGAGACGCTTGGTCAGGTCGTTGTAATAATTCTTCGACCGCGCGCCCATCCCGCCGATGTAAAGGGCGAGCTGTGGTCGGACCGCATCGCGGCAGGCCGCGAGATCGTCGCCGATGCTGACGCGAACGTAGGGGGCGAGATCAAAATCGGCGAGGGTCTTGCCGGTGCCGGTTTTGGCCATCCCTTCGAGGATCGGCGCGGTGATCGCTTCCGCCTTCTCCGGCGACATAAAGATCGGCAATGTGCCGTCGGCCACTTCGC
>JAFAHP010000769.1 GCA_019237175.1 Alphaproteobacteria bacterium | reverse complement strand
CTCAGTGGTTGGTACCGTCGCCCGGTTCAGGCTCGGCAACGATCGTTTTGTCGCACGGATTGTCGAACCAAGCATTGCTTGCTTCGAACTCGCCTTTCCGCCGCCGCCGCTTTCGTTCGCGATTGCCGACGCGCGAACAATGCACGGCGCGGCTTTTGTCAGCCGTGACGCGCGGGTGTCGGAGTTGCCGCGGCGCGACGATCAGGACGAAAGGCGGGCGGCAGGCGCCCTAATCAGACGTCTGGAGATCCGTTGGCCGAAAGGCGTCCGGCGCCTGACTGTGTTGCTACTGCCCGATTGTGACGACGATGAGCCGGCGCGGCCGGTTTCGCCCCTGGACCAGTGGCTCGCCCGCCGCCCAACGCGATTGGCCTTTTATTCTGATCCTTTGTACCGAACCAGGGAGCTCCCTCCTATACCGTTACTGGATGTACAACCCGCCACCCTCAGGACCGACGCACGGAAGAGGATTGATCATGCCTAAACTCTTCGCCATCCGCCCTGTCGGCGATGACCAGTTCTCGCGATTCCAGCCACGCATTCTTCTGCTGACTTTGACGATGTCCTCCTCGCTCGGGATGGTGGCATCGACGATTTACGTTCCGTCGATCCCGGCGATTGCCGCCGCATTCGAAACCCCGATTTCGCGGGTGCAACTCACCTTTGTCGGCTACCTGCTGGCGTTTGCCGCCAGCATGCTCGTGCTCGGGCCTCTCTCCGACCGATGCGGCCGTCGGCGAACGATCATCTGCGGCCTATTCTTGAGTGCGCTCAGCAGCATTGCCTGTGCGGCAAGCCCGACCATTGAGTTCCTGATCGCCGCCAGGGTCGTACAAGGGATCGGGGCCTGTGCCGGGCTGGTCGTGGGCCGCGCGATTACCCGCGAGCTGTGGGGCAGAGAGGCGGCCGCGCAGGTCATCGCCGGGCGGGCGATCGCGGCCACTTTGATGCAGGCTTTTGCCCCCGTGCTCGGCGGGTATTTGCAGGACTGGGTCGGATGGCGTGCCAATTTCGCGGTCGTTGCCATCCTCGCCGTAGTCGCCATGCTGCTGGTGTTTCGGGTCGTGCCGGAGGATCGCGCGGCAGATTCTTCACGTCTGCCAATCCGCGGCATGCTGGCGAACTATCAGACTTTGATCGGAACCCCGCGCTTCCTGTCCTATGCTTTCACCGCGGCCGGGTCTCATGCCGGCTTTCACATCTTTGCCGCCGGAGCGCCGGCGGTATTGATCGTCGGCCTCGGAATACGCCCGGAAGACTATGGCTATTACGCGTCGCTGCCGCCCTTGGGCTTCCTCCTCGGCAGCTTTCTGTCAAATCGACTGACGTCACGGCTCGGCATCAACGGTCTGATTACGATCGGGAGCGCGGTGCTGGTCCCGGCGGGTTTGAGCATGGTAATGCTGGCGTTGCTGGGCATTCCTAGCCCCTACGCGGTCATCGGACCGATGATCCTGGTCTGCTGTGCGAGCGGACTGATCACGCCCAATGCGACCGCCGGCACCCTCGGGGTCAATGCCGGGATCGTGGGTACGGCCTCCGGTCTTGGCAGCTTCATGCAGATGACCGGGGCCGCCGGTGCGACTGCCGTGCTTTCGCTCGGACCGAGCGGCAGCCAGCTGATGCTTGCCAGCATCATCGCTCTCGCGGGTCTGCTTGCGGTGATCTCCTTTGCCTCGCTGATCCAGTTCGATCAGCGCCCCCGGCGCGTCGCAGCGAGTGCTGCGGTCTGAGAATCGGTGATGGCGCGGCAACCGACTCTGCGGGCGCCGATCGGCTGGCGCCCGCAACAGGCGATCGCAAATTATTTTCCTGTGATGGTCGATCTCTGTCACGCCGTTCAAGCCGAGGTTCGCCCCATCGAAGCACGGCTCGATCGCGAGGAGTCCGGAGGCCGCGATACGTCATGCCTCCGCCAGGCTTTGCGCGAGCTGCGCTGGCGGCTCGAATACACCGCTGACGAGGCAGGAATCCGGGGAAATCTCGACCGGGTCTTCGCCTTGGCGGCTCTGCCGCAGCCGCCGAGCGGGACTGTACCCGACGACGACGGCTGTTACGGCGCAGGCACTGAGGTCTGGTTTTTGAAGCTCGACGCGTCGATCGACCACCTGCTCGCCCCCGATTTCGAGACCTACGGCAAACCGCCGCGCTTTCTCGACCGGGTCAACGATCCGGACCGGCTCGAGAGATATCTCAACAACCTCCTCGTTTCCCGCTTGGCGGAGGACGGCGTTGACCGCCGCAAAGAGCTCAACCTGTCGACGGCCAATCTCATTAGATTGATCTTGTGGCGACGCCCGGCGAATTACCGCTGGAACTCGGGGCTAAAAGCGGTCATTCGCTGCTTTGTCGCCG
>JAFAHP010000731.1 GCA_019237175.1 Alphaproteobacteria bacterium | reverse complement strand
GGCCGGTAGCCGGTGCCCGGGGTCGGCAGCCAGCCATCGTAACTGCCTCACCAGTTGCTCGTGTAACGAATGACCGTCGCCGGGCTCGACACGTCGATCACCTCAGCGCCGAAGAGCCAGTGCAAACAGGTCTCGAAGGTATAATCGCCCCTCCGCCAGCTGGTCGCCAAGCCTCCTGCGTTGTGGTGCTGCTCAAGAACTTCGACGTCATAACCACATTTCCGCGCATAGACGGCGGCGCAGAGCCCGGCAATGCTGCCGCCGATGACGACAATCTTGCGCGAAGTCCGAGCCATGTCCGGCAGCTCCTTTCGCGGCGCTTGGCGCGATGCGCGCCCGCCGAAATCGCAGCGAAGAATGCGTGCCGCGCCCTTTCGGTCTTTGATTACGATCAATTCGGCATTGAACCGAACGATCGCCCACCTAACCCTCCCCGTTGATCCCGAGTCACCCCCGGGCTTAACGGCGAAGGCCCGTCGCAAGTGCAACCCGGGAGCGGGAAGAGGAGGGAATGGCTGGGGGCCTTTTTGCGGCGGCCGGTTTCGTTGCCGGTTATTGGTTGATGTGCATCAATGTCCTGACCGGCTCGGCGGCGTTTGTGCTGCTTCGTTCCCGGACCGGATAGGCGGCGCTCGCGATCCCCTAAAGGAGATTCGATGATCAAAACGATTCTCGTCCCGGTCACCGGCAGCGCTGCCGACAACGCGGCGTTTGCCGCGGCGGCCGCAGTGGCAAAGCCGCTTTCCGCTCATATCAATTTCCTGCATGTCCGGATCGACGCCGCGGCGGTGGCGGTGACGATGGCCTCTGAAGGCGGCGGTTCGACGATGGTCGGGGGGCTCGTCGAGCGGCTGGATGCGGAAGCCGATAAACGGGAGAAGGAGGCCCGCCAGTCCTTTGAACGCTTCTGCGCTCAGGAGGGTCTCGCGGTCGCCGAGACACCGCCCGGTCCGGCCGGGCCATCGGCGCAATGGCTGCGGGAAATCGGCGCCGAGCCCTTCTGGATTGCCGAGCACGGGCGCGCCGCCGATCTGCTGGTGATCGGACGGCCGAGCGACGGCGACGGTGTGGCGCCGGAAACGATCGAAACCGCTCTGCTCGACAGCGGCCGCCCGATTTTGGTCCCGCCGGCCCGAGCGATCACCGCCCTTCCGGAAACGATCGTCGTCGCCTGGAAAGCGACGCGCGAAGCGGCTCATGCGGTAACGGCAGCCTCGCCGTTATTGTCGCTTGCCAAGCGGGTGAGCATCCTGACCGTTGCCGAAGCCGAAAATTTGCCGAGCGAGGAAGGCAGCCAACTGGCGCTCAATCTCCGCTGGCGGGGCATCGATGCTTCGTCTGAGCGGCTGGAGCCCGACGACCGCGGCCCCGCCGACAGGCTGCTCGCCGCAGCCGCGGAAAGCCAGGCGCTGTTGGTCATGGGCGGGTATGGTCACAGCCGGCTGCGCGAATGGATCTTTGGCGGTTTCACGCGACATGTGCTGCAGACGCCCGCAGCCGTCCCGATATTGATTGCGCACTAGTGGACGTCGTCAATGATCGTCGTTCTGAATTGAGACGGTAAGCACACACGTTTGCAGGTAGCCGAGGCTTATCGCCCGGACACCGCAATTTTTCACCGATACGCGAGAGGTTGGACGATGCTGACCATCCCCCTCGAAAAGCTCGCCTATATCGTCGAAAAGGCGCGCGAATACGATGCCGAGGTGCCGGTCGACCGGGACTACGAAGAAGGCTCGGATGCGGCCGACGACGATGAACGCGAGATCCTGTTCGACACCCCCGATAATCCGACCGCACAGGAATTGCGCGCGGCGATTGACGAGCTCAATGTCGATGAGCGGGAAGAATTGCTCGCATTGCTGTGGCTGGGGCGCGGCGATTACGACGCCGCAAGCTGGCCGGAGGCGCTAGCGCAGGCACGCCAAACGGCGTCTTCGACCGAGACCGACTACCTCCTCGGCACACCGCTGTTAGGCGACTATCTCGAAGAGGGGGTCGAGGCGCTCGGCTTGTCGCTCGAAGATTTTGAGGGCGAGTAGGATCCGTGCCCTATACGACGACAGCAGACCCGCCGCCGGCGGTCCGCCGACTGCCGCAGCAACACGACCAATGCCCTCTGCGCCCGTCTGCGGCGGGAGGCCGATCGCAGTATGGGCTGCAAAAGGTGGGTGTTTTGTCTGCGTGGAGGTCCCCACCCCCGGAACAAGTCCGGGGCGGGGTCTGACCTGCCTCCTCGAGGGGGGCGGGAACACGGCGACGATCTGTGAACCAAGACATCGTACCGACCGGAAATGCGTCCGAGCCATCGATCGTCACCGAAGCCGATCTCGAGCGCGAACTGGCGATGCTGCGCGCCACAGCGGCGGGTGATTGCTGTGGGGTTTTTGGTCCCCGCTCGATGGTGTGGCGGATCGACCGCGAGGCGGCGGTCTTTCTCGCCGCCGGCCGGGCGCTATTGCTGCAGCTGGCACATCCCTGGGTAGCGGCGGCGATTGCCCAACATTCGCAGACTTTACGCAATCCGATCGGCCGGTTTCAGCGGACCTTTGGCGTTGTCTTCAAGCTGGTGTTCGGCACCACCGACGAGGCCGCGGCCGCCGCACGGCGTCTTTATCACCGCCATGCCGCGATCACCGGCATTTTCGGCGAGAGCGTCGGCAGATTTCCGATCGGCACCGCCTATCGGGCCAACGATGTTGCGGCATTGCGCTGGGTGTTTGCGACGCTGGTCGACAGTGCCGTCGTCGCCTTCGAGCTCGTCAACCCGTCGCTCTTGGCCGAAGACCGCGAGCGCTACTACACCCAATCGCGTCTCTTCGCCGGATTTTTCGGAATTCCGCAGAGTGCGCTGCCGCAAAGCTGGCCGGAATTTGCCGATTACGTCGATCGAATGATCGCGTCGGAGGCCATCACCGTCAGCCTCGCGGCGCGAGCGATCGCAGCCGAGCTATTAGCCGGTGCCGGAAGCCGCCTGCGTCCGCCCTTCTGGTATCGCGCGCTGACCGCTCGCCTGCTGCCGGAGCGCCTGCGCGACGATTTCGAAATGCCCTTCGGTCCGGCGGAACAGCGCGCTGCCGCACGCGCGCTGGCCGTTATTCGCGTTCTGTATCCCCGCGCCCCGGCCTGGCTGCGGTATGTGGCGCCCTACCGCGAAGCATGTGTCCGTCTTGCCGGGCAGCGTTCGGGACCGCTGATCCGGCTGATGAACCGGTTTTGGATCGGCCGTGCGTCGATATCGGATTAGGCATCGGCCGGAAGTGGTACATTCAGCGTGCCGACGTGCCGTCGGAGGAGAGACATGGCGACTGTGTTCGGGAACGTCGCCGGACAGGCTGACGCCAACACGATGCGGGTGCCGGCCGGGACCGATCTCGTCGAATGGTATTTCGAGCGGGGTTGGACCGACGGCTTGCCGGTTGTGCCGCCGACGTCCGAGCGGGTCGCGGAATTCGTCGCCGCGCTCGGCGGCGATCCGCCCCAGATCGAATGCAAAGTGCCGCCGCGACACGGCAACCTCACCCGCGAGGTACTGGCAATCAATATGGTCATGGCCGGTTGCAAACCCGAATACGGACCGGTCGTACGCGCGGCGATGCTGGCCTTGGCCGCTCCAGCGTTTAATTTGAACGGGGTGCAAGCGACGACCCACATGGCCGCCCCGCTGTTGATCGTCAACGGCCCGATCGCGCGACAAATCGGCATGAACGGCGACTGCAACGCCTTTGGCTCGGGCAATCGCGCCAATGCGACGATCGGGCGGGCAATCCGCCTGATTTTGCTGAATGTCGGCGGCGGCCGGCCCGGCGATCTCGACAAGAGCACCTTGGGCCATCCCGGCAAATACAGCTACTGCGTCGCCGAAAACGAGACCGCCAGCCCATGGGCACCCTACCACGTCGAAAAGGGCTTCGATCCCGGCGATTCGACGGTCTTCGTCCTCGCCGCCGAGCCGCCGCACAGCGTCACCAACCATGTCGCCGACGACCCGCAGGGCATTCTCGACAGCATCGCCTCGGCAATGAGCACGATCGCGCACAACAACGCCGTCTCAAGCGGCCATTGCGCGGTGATTATCGGCCCCGAGCACGCCCGCACGATCGGGGCCAGGGGTTGGACCCGGCACGACGTGAAGAGCTATCTGCACATGAACGCGTACAATCTGTTTTCGCAGCTGACGTTTAACGAACGCTACGGCAAGATCTACAACCGCAACCTGCCGCGCTGGTACAAGCGCGAGCCGGGCTCGCGCATCCCGGTGGTGCCCGATCCCGACTACATCCATCTGTTTGTCGTCGGCGGCGAAGCCGGCCGGTTCTCGGCGTTTATCCCCGGCTGGGGCCACATGTCGTCGCCGGTCTTGCGCAGTGTCGAAAGCGACGACGCGGCACGCCGCGCGCCCATTTGCGTCGACGGTACCTGCTATTTGTGAGGAGAGGCCCTCACCTTAACCCTCTCCTCGCGGCGAGGAAGGGGCCCGCGGATCCCCGGACCACCCCCGGGTTATGGTCCAACGGGCCATCCCCCCGGGTTACGCCAGCGACGGGCCATTGGTCGCATAGCTCGGAGGCCGGGGGCGGGGAGGAGGTGAGGGGTGGATTTCGAAGGGTTCGACAGGAGCATAGGATGAGGAGCGATCCCGAACTGATCGTCTTCGACCCGCGCGGTGTCGTCGACGCCGAATTGAAGTCGCTGGCGCCCCGATTTGACGATCTTGCCGGCCTGCGCCTGGGCGTACTCGACAACACCAAATGGAACGCGGGCCGGCTGTTGCGCAAAACCACCGCACGGCTCGGCGAAAGGGCGGCCTTTGCCGCGGTCAATTTCTACCGCAAAGAGAGCTTCTCAAAAGCCGCAGAACCGGCCTTGCTCGCGCAAATCGCCGCGGACAACGACATCGTGTTGACGGCGATCGGCGATTGAGGTTCGTGCACGTCGTGCTGTACGCATGACGCCGTCAG
>JAFAHP010000673.1 GCA_019237175.1 Alphaproteobacteria bacterium | reverse complement strand
CCGATGTCGAGCCCCGACAGATCGGCGGTGGCAAACGGCCCGATCGGATAGCCGAAATCGACCATGACCTTGTCGACCTGCTCCGGCAGCGCCCCCTCCTCGATCATGATGTTCATCTCGGTACCGAACGGGGTGCGGCTGCGGTTGGCGACAAAGCCGTCGCCATTGCCGGCCATCGCACTGATCTTGCCGATCTTGCGCCCCAGATCCATCGCCGTCGCCAGCGTGTCCGGCGCGCTTTTGGCGCCCTTGACGACCTCGAACAGTTTCATGACGTTGGCGGGTGCAAAGAAATGCGTGCCGGCGACGTCCTGCGCGCGTTTGGTCGCATTCGCCATAATGTCGATATCGATGCCCGAGGTGTTGGTGTAAAGCAACGCCCCCGGTTTCATGACCTCATCGAGCTTTCTGAACACTTCTTCCTTGACCGGGATGCGCTCGAACACAGCCTCGATGACGACGTCGCAGTCTTTGATGTCGCCGTAGCTCGCGACCGGCTCGATCAGCGCCAGGCGGCGGTTCATCTCGGCTTCGCTAAGGCTGCCGCGGCGCACGCTGGTTTCGTAATTGGCGCGGATGCGCGCCAAGCCGCGGTCGAGCGTCTCTTTGCTGACCTCCAGCAACTTCACCGGAAAGCCGAATTCGGCAAAGCTCATCGAGATGCCGCCGCCCATCGTGCCGGCACCAACGATCGCGGCGGTCTTGATCGGCCGCAACGGCGTATCGCGCGGGATGTCGGGAAGCCTTGCCACTTCGCGCTCGGCAAAAAAAGCGTAGCGCAACGCTTTTGCTTCGTCGGAGTTTTCGAGCTCGTCAAAGAGTTCGCGCTCGCGCCGAACGCCTTCGTCAAACGGCATCGAGCACGCCGCCTCGACCGCGGCGATGCAATGATAAGGCGCCTTCTGGTTGCGGGCGCGGCGCGCGATCTGCCGGCGCATCGCTTCGAACATGCCGGGCTCGGCCTTGGCCTCGGCAAGTTTGTCGGCGCGCTCGCTGATCCGCGGCAACGGCCTCGTGTCGGCGACACGGCGGGCGAAGGCGATCGCCGCTTCGCGCAAATCGCCACTCTCGGGCACCAGTTCGTCGATAATCCCGAGACGGTGTGCCTCCTCGGCCGGCACGTGACGGCCGGAGACGATCATTTCAATCGCCGTTTTGGGGCCGATCAGCCGCGGTAGACGCTGGGTTCCGCCGCTCCCCGGCAGGATGCCGATCAAGACTTCGGGCAACCCGACCTTGGCGCTAGGCACCGCGATCCGATAGTTGGACGCGAGTGCGAGTTCGAGCCCGCCGCCCAAGGCATAGCCATGGATCGCGGCGACGACCGGTTTTTGGCTCTTATCGAGAACCTGGTGTGGACGGCGGCCCTCGACCGGCGGCGGACGCCTGGTGCCGAATTGGCGGATGTCGGCGCCGGCGATAAAGCTGCGCCCGGCGCCGATCAGCACCATGGCGCGAACCCCCGGGTCGGCGTTGCCGCGCTCGACGCTCTCGACGATGCCCTCAGGGACACCCGGAGAGAGCGCATTGACCGGCGGGTTGTCGATCGTGATCACACCGACCCCGTCCACATTTTCAAAGCGCACCAGATTGTTTTCGGGCATGTCGCTCCTCCCGTTCGGCTGAATTCACCAGTGAGGCGGTGAGACAGTGGAGATGCCTCATAGCATGAGCCGGTGCATTCCGTTCGCAAGGAGAAAAGTAGGGCGTAAAAGCGCAGCGCCTTCCGCCATTTTGCGAACTCGGTCGCGTGACGCGGCGGAATACGCTCCGCTCTTCCGCCCTACGCACCAACATTTTTAGCGCGAAGTACGCAGAGGATGCGCGAAGGTCGCAGGTGCACTGCAAATTCTGAACTTTCGCGTCCACCGCGGATCCTTTGCGACCTCGCGGTAAAATTTCTCACTGGCTCATTGCTCAAATCGTGGCGGCGGTGCCAAGGATGACGGTCGCTTGCGAGGACAACACGCCGCCATTGCCGTGGGCAAGGGCGACCTCGCAGTCCTCGACCTGACGGGGGCCGCATTCGCCGCGCAATTGGCGCGCCGCTTCGATCAGCAAAAGCAGCCCGTACATCCCGGGGTGGCAGTAGGACAGCCCGCCGCCATTGGTATTGACCGGCAGGCTGCCGCCCGGCGCGATGCGGCCGCCCGTGACAAACGGCCCGCCGTCGCCCTTTTTGCAAAAGCCGAGGTCTTCCAGGAACAGGATCGTGTTGATCGTGAACGCGTCGTAGAGTTCGAGCACATCGACGTCCGCCGGCCCCAGCTTGGCCATATCGTAAGCCCTGCGACCCGAGGCTATCGCGCCGGTCTGGGTCAGATCGGGCATGCTCGAAATATTGGCGTGGGTGATCGCCTGACCGCAACCTAGGACATAGGCTGGCGGTTTTTTGAGCGCACGGGCGCGCTCGGCCGTCGTCATGATCACCGCACCGCCGCCGTCGGTCACCAGACAACAATCGCGCACCGTGAACGGATAGCTGATCATCCGCGCGCTCAGCACTTGGGCGATCGTCAGCGGCTCTTTCTCCCAGGCGACCGGGTTCAGAAGCGCCCATTGGCGGGCGGCCACCGCCACCGCGGCCAGTTGCTCGCGCGCCGTGCCGTACTGGTGCATGTGGCGCGAGGCGGCGAGCGCATAGGCGGTCGACGGCAGAAACGGCCGGAACGGGGTCTCATAGGGGTTGTATTCGCGCACCGAGGCGTGGCGGCGGCCGATCGTCCGCTGCGTCGAACCGTAGGCAATCACCACGACTTTGCACAACCCGAGCTGCAAGGCCGCCTGGGCATGGGCGACGTGGAACATGAAGGACGAGCCGCCCAAAATCGTCGTGTCGATGTAGGCCGGCGAGATCCCGAGATATTCGGCAAGGTTCAAACCCGAGGTGCGGCTCTGGGCGGTGGCGCAGATCAACCCGTCAACCTCGTCGAGCTTGAGCCCGCAATCGGCGAGTGCGCGGTGGACACCCTGCGCCATCAAGTCGATCGGGCTCATCTCGGCGGCGACGGCGCCGAGATCCGACTCGGCAACGCCGACAATCGCAACCGACCCGCGCTCAAGGCCGCCCATCACGCTTTCTCCTCAACGAAAATAAAGATCGGATAGGGCGGCTCGCCGCCTCCGGGGCGATGCACGCTGAACTTGACGCGCATGCCGATCTTCACGGCTATCGGGGCGATGCCCTCGACCCGGCTCATCAGGCGAAAGCCCTCGTCCATATCGATCAGCGCCACATTGTAGGGGTCGCCTTCGCGGGGATATGTCACAGTCGTCGCATAGACCGTACCAAGACCGGCACTGACCCGCCATTCGAGCCGGTCGCTGCCGGTGAAGGGGCAGATCACGCGCGGATAAAACACCGCCCGGTTGGCTTGCGCGCTCCATTGATACGCAAGTTCGTCCTTTTCGAGATGTTGCTGGTAGATCGCCAACGGTGACTGCGCGATGCGCTCCATGGCTTTGCCCTCCCGTCACGCATTGTGTCCGCGGAGGATACCGCTGCCAACCCCCCTCCCTGACCCTCCCCCGCAAGCCCGCAAGCGGGGCGGAAGGGTGGGGGCTTGACATCGTGTAACCTTATGGTTACAGACGTTCCGTGGCACAGGTCGACCAGATCCTGACGGCTGTCAGCTACCCGATCCGCCGCGAGATGTTGCGGCGGTTGGCGGCTCGTCCCTGCCGCGCCGGCGACCTCGCTCGCGGCTTTGCTGTCAGCCGGCCAGCGGTCTGCAAGCACGCCGCTATCTTGCAGCGCGCCGGGC
>JAFAHP010000633.1 GCA_019237175.1 Alphaproteobacteria bacterium | reverse complement strand
ATTGCGCGCCGAATTGCAGACCGCAATGCGCGATCTCGATGTCGTGTTGACCGCGGCGCAGCCGACGGAAGCCGCCAAGATCGACGAAGTTGCGGCCTGGGACACCTTTGCCACGCCGAGCTTTACGATGCCGTTCAATGTTGCCGGTTATCCGGCGATCTCGGTGTGCTCGGGTTTTGGCGAAGGCGGGCTGCCGATCGCGATCCAGATCGCGGGCCTGCCGTTTCAGGAGCCGACGGTGTTCCGCGTCGCCGATGCGTTCGAAAAAGCGACCGACTTTCGCAGCCGCCGCCCGGCCCTGGTTAGCGCCGGCACCGGAACCTAAAGGGAGCGGCCGATTTGCAAGTTGCCGGTGCGTCGTCGTCCTTCGTGCGCGGGCGTCCGACCTGAAACGGGCTGTCGATGATTGATCACACGGGAATCGGCGTCGCAGATGTGGGGCGGTCTGCGGCTTTCTATGACGCAACCCTGGGTGCCCTGGGTCTGTGCCGCGTCATGCAGATCCCCGAAGGTATTGGAACGGATGGCGTCGGCTACGGCGTCGACTTCCCTGTCTTTTGGATTGATCGCTACCATCCGCATTCCGTCAAACAACACATCGCTTTTGCCGCCAAGAGCAGGGCCGAGGTCGAGGCATTCTACGAGGCGGCTATTAAGGCTGGCGGGACGGACAACGGGGCGCCCGGTCTGCGGCGGCCGCACTATTACGCCGCCTTTGTTCTCGATCCGGACGGAAATAACATGGAAGTCGTCTTTCGCGGCGACTGACCCTACGGGATGAGGAGGAAGGGCGATGGAAAAACGATTTGGGGTGGTCTCGGCCGACGGTCATTGCCGGCTGTTTCATCTGCCGTTCGATTTGTGGGAGAAGCGGCTGCCGCGCAAATTTGCCGATGACGGGCCGCGGGTCGTGACCGGGGCAGATGGGGTGCGGCAATGGGTCGTCGAGGGGCGGCCGTGGAGCGGGGTTGGCTGGGCCGGGGTCGGCCGCGGACCGGTCAACTGCTACACCCGGGCGGGCCTGCCGGAAGAGCCGGAGCCCGGCATCTTTCGCGCCGCCCACGCCAGATACCGCTGCGAGGACATGGATCGCGACGGTGTTGATGCCGAGCTGGTCAACGGTCCGTACGAGCAAATATGGCAGATCAAAAACCCCGAACTGCGAGCTGCAGTCGTACGAGCGGTCAACGACTGGGCGCGCGAGCTTTACGCGGAATCAAACGGCCGCTTTATCATGCTGCTGCCGTTGCCGTGCCAGACCCCGGAGGAGGCGACAGCGGAATTGCTGCGGGTGGCGGAGTTCGGTCTGCCGACCGGGGTCATCTTTGACTGGGTCAACGCGCCCGAGCCGGTGATCCACCAGATGTGGGAGCCGGTCTGGGCTGCCGCAGCCGAGACCGGCATACCGGTCAATCTGCACGCCAACCCCGCCGGCGGGTCGCGGCAAATGGGGGTCGGGGTGACCGGCATCGAGCCCCGCAACCAGGCGCTGATGCGCGTTGCCAATTTCCCGATGGGGCTGATGGCGGAGCTGATGAGTGCGGTCGTCTTTTCCGGCATCTGCGAGCGCCATCCCGGCGTGCGCTTTGTCCTCGAAGAGGCGGGGGTGGGCTGGGTCCCGTTCCTGTTCTGGCGCTTCGACCGCGAATACGATTTCGGCGGGCCGCAGAGCCGCGTGTTCAAACCTGACATCGAGCTTTCCGACAAGCCGACCGAGTTTGTCCGGCGTCAGGTGTTTTTCACCTTCGAGGTCGAAGAAGAAGGCGGTTTCCGCCGCGCTCCCGAAGTCGGCCTGAAGAACTTTCTGTGGGCGAGTGACTTCCCAGGACTCGACAGCCCATGGCCGCATTCAAAAGCGATGGGCCACGCCCCGGCCGAGGCCGCTTTGGGCAAGGAAGCGCTCAACCAGCTGGTATTCGAGAACGCGGTCAGTCTCTACAAGATCCCGGTCGCCTCGCCGGAACACGCAAGGGCATAGCGCTCCGAAGTGGAGAGCGGATCCCACACTCTTCCTGGTGGCCCTCCCCTCATTGCCCCCGCGTGATCCCCGGATCAAGTCCGGGGAGGGGCCCAGAGGCAGGCGCACCTCTCTCGCCCTTGATTCCCGCTTGCGCGGGAACGACGGAAAAAAGAACGCGTGTGCAAAAAACCAATTTCCTGACAGGCTCGAAAGCCGGGACCCATCGAACTGCTGCTCGTGCGGCCGCGAGATGGACCCCGGCATCCGCTGGGGAAGCGTTCTACATAGGATACCCGACCGACACGATCCTCTCGTTTCTTTTAGGGTACGATGAGAAGGTTACCGGCAAAGCTTTCGGCGAATTCCTTTAATCGCTGTCCCTCTGCTGCAGCAGCCGCAACTGCCAACGTGCCGGAGTTCGATCCGACAAGCTGCCGATCTAAGGCCGCCGGCTCGGACGCCGCCTCGAGCTGTACCTGCACCGTAGAGGACGAAACCTGCTCGTCGAGCCATTCGGTAAAATCTTTTGCGTTTGCCAGGGTCGGCGGGCAGACGACCCTCATCGGTTCGCTGTCGAGCTTGGCGATCGGGGCGGCTGCCTGAAGCAGCCGTGCCGATCCCGGACTGCGGTCGCGCACCAATACCGTAACTCCGCCGGTTTTGTGCCAAGCTTCCTTCGTGAGCAACAGCGGGCGCGGCGTCTGTTCGAGCACCGCAAGCCAGCGTGACGCCAATCGAAAATATCCGGCCACCGGACGGGCAAGCGCGCTGGCGATGATCAAATCCCGTTCGGAAGCCGCCGAGAAGACAGCTCCCGCGGCACCACGCACAACCTCGAACGAATATTCAACTGCGTGCGACCGCACGGCCTCGCGTACGTCTTGCTCGGCGCGCATGGCGGCGGCGCGCAGATGCAGTTCCATTTGTTCGGTCGTCAATGCACTGGCGCCGCCACCATGGACGACCTCGCGACCGATCGGCAAGCCCACCAAGCAAAGCAAATCCTCGTCTTCGACAAACACCACACGCAACGGTGTCGCCGCGCGCGCAGCGAGCCGCACCGCCAGACCGATCGCGGTGCGTGGCTCAACGCTGGCGTCGAGTGCCAGCACGACCCGCGAGATTTCCGCGCTCATCGGCGGTCTCCTTGGCCAGCAGCAATCCGCGCAAGTTCAGCCGCTTTGGCGGCAAAGGCATCAAGCCGCACCGCGATTCGTTGGTTCAACGAACCCGCCGGATATTCACCGCCGGCAGCGGGCGCTCCGGCGGGGATGCCGGTCAGCAGTTCCAGACCCTGGTCGACCGTGTCGATCGGATAGACCGCAAATCGTCCCCCTGCTGCTGCCGCGACGACGTCGTTGCGTAACATCAGATGACGGACATTGCTTGCCGGGATGATGACACCTTGCTTTCCAGTGAACCCGGCGACCCGGCAGCTGTCGAAAAAGCCTTCGATCTTTTCGTTGACGCCGCCGATTGCCTGGATCTGGCCGCGCTGGTCGACCGAGCCAGTGACCGCAAAACATTGCTTGATCGGCGCCTCGGCCAAAGCCGACAAGAGCGCGAAGAGCTCGGCGGCCGACGCGCTGTCGCCTTCGACCCCGCCATAGGATTGTTCAAAAACCAAGCTTGCATTCAGCGACAGCGGCCGGCTCCCGCCAAAGCGTCCGCCGAGAAAGCCCGACAGGATCAACACGCCCTTGGAATGCAGTGGGCCGCCGAGCGCCACCTCGCGCTCGATATCGACAACTTCGCCGCGACCAAGCCGCACCTGCGCGGTAATTCGACTTGGCGTTCCGAATGAGAGAGCGCCGAGACTGATCACGGAAAGTCCGTTAACTTGTCCAACCGCCGCACCGTCGGTCTCGATGCGGAGCGTCTTGCGGCCGATCTCCTCCTGAAGACGCCGATAGATGCGGTCGCCGCGGCGGAATTGCGCATCGATCGCGGCCTGCACCTCAGCCACGCCGACCACGTCCTTACCGGCATCGGCGGCGAGCTGATCGGCCTCCCGCACCAATCCGTTAATGGCCCGCCTACTGGTGGACAATTTTCCCGCGTCTTCGGCGAGCCGCGCGGCTTGCTCGATGACGCGTGCAACCGCGTCTCGATCGAACGAGCGCAGTTCTTCGCGGCGACCGACGGCGCAGATCAGCCGGGCATAGAGCAAGCTTGTCTCGGGGTTGCGCGCAACCCGGTCGTCAAAATCGGCCGCAATCTTGAAGAGGTCCGGGAATTCCTCGTCAGAGGCGCTAAGCAGATAATAGAGCAGCGGCGGCCCGATCAGTACGATCTTGACATCGAGCGGGATCGGCTCTGGATCGAGCGATACCGTGCTCGCCATGCTCAGCAACTGCTCCAAGGTTTCGATGCGGATCTGACCCGCGTTCAGTGCGCGCTTCAACGACGGCCAGCCGAAATTGCCGGCCAGTAGCTTTGTCGCGTCGAGGATCAGATAGCCGCCGTTTGCCCGGTGCAATGCTCCCGGTGCCAATAAGTTGAAATCGGTGACCAAGGCGCCAAAGCGCGCCAGATGCTCGGCGCGTCCGACCAGGTTTTGATGGGTCGGGTTGTCCTCGTAAATGACGGGAGCGCCTTGCTGCGCGCCATTGTCGACAATGACGTTAACCTGATAGCGGCGGAAACGGACGTCGTCGAACGCCTGGGTCATCGCTTGCGGGGCCGGGACCGGCGTTTCTGCCGGCGGTATCGGCAGAAAATCGTCGGCGTGCTCCTTAATATCCGCCTCGACGGCGTCGAGATAAATGTTGACCCGCGGCAGATCCGAAAAACCCGCGCGCAGCTCCTGTATCAGGTGCCCAATCGCAAAGCCGGTCGTTGCGCGATTGAGCGCTTGCAAGGCGTCACGGCGCTCGCGGTCCCATTGTGGCACCTGCTGCATGATCGCCTCGAGCTGGTTTTGCACACCCTCGATCTCATGCTGGATGCGCTCACGCTCCTCCGCCGGCAGAGCCTCAAACAAGTCAGGGCTCAGCACCTTGCCGTCGCGCCGTGGTGCCACGCCAAGTCCCATCGGCGTGCGGATCAAAGCGATGCCTTTGCTGTCGGCCTGCTTCTGCAAGGCGCCAAAGGCCTGCTCGCTGCGTTGTTTGAATTGCTGATCGAGCGCGTCGCGGCGGACGCGGTATTCATCACGCTCGAATGCCGCCGGTAGCGCGGCGCGCAATTCCTCGACCAGTCTTTTCATCGCGGCGGCGAGGCTGGCGCCGCGTCCCGGCGGCAGGCTTAGATGATGTGGTCGCTGCGGGTCAGCGAAATTGTTTACATAACACGAGTCGGGTGGGGACGATTGGCCGCGGGCCTGCGCTCTCAGCAGGGCTTCGACCATGCCATGCCGCCCGCTTCCGCTGGCGCCAAGGGCGTAGACATTGTAGCCCTTGGGGCGCATCCGCATCGCGAATTGGATCGCCTCGATCGCGCGCTCATGGCCGATCGGTCCCGGCGCCTCTTCGAGCTCGCTGCATAATTGGAACGGCAATTCCGCCGGATCGCAGCGCCGGTAAAGAAGCTCCGACGGCAACGGGCGGCCTGTCGCGAAGCTCGGCTCGAGCGAACCTTCGCCGGGGTGCGCG
>JAFAHP010000607.1 GCA_019237175.1 Alphaproteobacteria bacterium | reverse complement strand
TATTACACCGACTACATGATCCGCTATCAGGTGCGGCCCTATAACGTGTTCGACGACCAAGCCGAGGACGCGGCGGAATGACGGCGCTGCGCGGCAGTTGCCTGTGCGGCGGGGTGTGCTTCGAGATTGACGGCCCCTTGATGCGGTCCTCGCACTGCCACTGCCGGCGTGCCAAAAGGCGCATGGCGCGCTGCCTGAGCCCAACTTTAACCCCTGGTGCGGTGACGAAAAGTCTGTTAACGTTTTTGGGGTGCTGTCAAATGCCAGCTTTTGGGAGGAAACTGCGATGTGAGGTGGAATCATCGGGCTCATCATCCAACTGATCGCCGGCGGAGTCGGTGGAAACATCGCGGGCTCGGCTTTAAACAAGTACGATTTAGGGACGATCGGCAACACGATCGCCGGGGTTGTTGGCGGCGGCGTCGGCGCGCAGATCATCGGGGCGTTGGTCGGCGGTGGAGCGGAAGGGACCGGAGCCGGTGCCGGAGGTCTCGATATAGGCTCGATCATCGGTCAGATCGCATCCGGCGGGGTTGGCGGGGGCATCCTGATGGTCATCGTCGGATTGATCAAACAGGCGATGGGGGGTCAGAAGGCTGTTTGAACAAGCCGCTGATAATATCGTTCAGAGACCGCAAGCGGCGTCGCGTCAGCAGCTTTGCCTCGACTGAAGGATCAAGGCGCGCGCTGAAGAAGGATGACCTCGTGCCGCCTTGGACTGTCTCCTGGCGGACCGCTTTCTTCTGTTGCTTGTGCTGTCTCCTCGTCGTGGATGCACTCGGCGGCGCTTGGGGATACAGCAGCGGCGGGTACAGCCGCCCCGGCGGCGGTTCGGCATACAGCTATTCGAGCCGCCGGATGCCGATCAGCAGCAGCGGCGGCTACAGTCGGCGATCGTATTCAGGGACCGGCTATAACACCGGTTCGTCCGGAGACCGGGCTCTTTCCCGCAGCATGTCGTCAGAGGCTCTGCGCGATTACCAAGCGGCGCAGCGGTCCGCCGAGACATATGCCCGCCGGCAGCCGGCATACGCTGGCGGGTTTGACACGCCGGTCGAAGCATTCCGCCGGCCATCAGTCTGGGGAGGGCAGCAAGTGGCAAGGGGGCCGGCCCTGCCGGGTTCTGGGCCGCTGACCGCGGTTGCGTTGTGGGCGGCGCTGAATTCTCTATCATCCCCGAGTTCCGCCGCGTACTTCCATAACTATCAAAACGATCCCGGCTATGTGCAATGGCGCCGGGAGGCCGATCGCGAGGCAGCCAACAACCCGACTCTCGCGGCCAAGCTCGACCAACTCGACAACCAGCTCGCGCAGATGGAAGGTCAGCCGCGCAACCCGTCGGCAACACCTCCGGTTCGGACAGCGCCGGCGCAGGCGGAAAGCTCAGGCCTCATATGGCCGGTCCTATTCATCGGCATCGTCATCTTGGTGCTGCTCTGGTTGTGGAGGCGCCGCCTTGCCCACCCTGCCACCGCAGCCGCCACCCCCGGCCTCGCCGGCAGCGCAGCCACGCGGTTCCGGGTCGGCATGACCATGCCCGTCGATCCCTCGCCGTTTTTGCTGGCCGCTGGTTTAACCAAGGTGCAGCCGCCGGAAGGCAGCGGAATGATCAGCGTCGAGGTGGTGGGCTTGCTGCGCGACGGCGCGGTACTGCTGCATCGACTTTACTTGCCAGGAGGCAGAACGTTCTTCCAGCTCCATCTCGGCGCCGACGGCCAACCGGACGAATGCCGCTATTTTTCGCGGCTCGACGAAGTCGCTCCGGCCGATGGCCAGGAATGGGGAGCGTGGCTCGATCCTGCCGAAGGCATGATCGGATGGCCGTCCTTCCAGACCAAGGACGGGAAGATGTACGGGCGCGTCTGGGCGCCGGGCGACGGTAAGGTTCCGCCGCGGAAAATGGAGGAAACGCTGCAGCGCGTCGACCACGTCGAACAACGCCAACAGCAGATGATGCTTTACGGCGGCCCCACCGGCGGCGCACCGCCTGCTCCCGAGACCGAGTACATCCTCGTCAGCGCCATAGAGGGGGCAGGCCAGGCCTGGGTCCAGATCGACGCCGGCATCGACATCAACCCCGCTGCCCTGACGCTGCCCAGCGTGCCGTTGGCCGCCTGAAACCGGAGCGACCCATGAACACCGCATCTGATGGTTCGGCTCCCGCAATCCTCGACGCGCTCGGCAGCGGGCTGCCGACGCTGTTGCTGCAGTTCCTCCTGGTGCTGGCCCTTCTGATCGCCGGCATCTTCATCTACATGGCGGTCACCCCGTTTCACGAGCGCGAGCTGCTGCGCAACGGCAACACCGCTGCGGCGACGGTGCTCGGGGGCGCGCTCGTCGCAATTGCGATCCCGCTTGCGGCCCTTTTGGCGACCACCGGGGCACTTCTCGACATCCTGGTATGGGGAGTGGTGGCGGTCCTGCTTCAGCTATTGACGGTTGTCATCGTATCGCATTTGCTGCGCGGGATGCGCGCGATGATCGAAGCCGGCCAGGTTGCCGCGGCGATCCCGCTGGTCGCCGCCCAGCTCTCGATCGGGCTGCTGAATGCCGCGGCAATGGTGCCGGCCTGATTGCGACCGAGGAGGAGGCTCATGCTCAGTTTCATCCGTAACCTGGTGGGAGTGAAAGCCGACAACGCGATGCAGGCGGGCGTCGAAGCGCTGGTGCGGTGGGATCCGCAATCGGCCAGCGAGGCGGAGTTGCGCACGATGGAGCAACATCTCGACGAACTCGGGCTGCAGGTCGCCAGCGCGCGACAGAGCTATGACAAGGAGCAGAAGGAGGCCGAGGCGATTCAAGCGCTGTCGCAGCAGCGTATGGCGGCGGCAGAGCAGCTGCAACGACAGATCGCCGCGGAGCCCGATGCGACCCGCAAGGCGGGGCTCGAGCACAGCCTCGGGACCCTGGTTACGATGCTGGAGCAGATGGCACCGGAGATCGAACGCGAAAAAAAGGATGCCGTCGACGCCAAAGATTTTCTCGAAACGCTCGAAAAGACCTACGCGGACGCCGGCGGCAAGCTGAGACAAGGCCGGTCCGAGCTGGAGCGGGCGCGCCGGGACATGGCGCGCGCCGGGCAACAGCGCGATATGGCCGAACAGCAGGCCGAGGCGGCGCGCCGCGCGGCGGGGCTGACCAGCACCACCAGCAGCATGACGGTCGCGCTGAAGGCGATGCAAGAAGCCGCCGCCAGAGACCTCGCTTCGGCGGATGCGGCAACGGCCAAGGCAAAGCTATTGCGCCCGACGCAGCCGGAGCACGACGATCCCAACATCGCCGCCGCCCTCGCCGCGGCATCCGGCAAGCCCGCTGTGCCGCAGAGCCTCAGCGACCGGCTGGCCGCCCTCAAGGCGAGAGGTTGACGCCGAGGGTTTTGCTCGGCCCGGGTTTCTTTCGACCCCGGTCTTGGAGGGACCATGATGAGAGTGAACCGTTATCTGCCCGTGATCTGGTTGACCCTGCTCACAGCGCTGCCAGCCGTCGCGCAGCCAGCTTGGCCGTCGAAATCGCCGAGCTTGCCGCCGGCCATCAAATCGGCACAAGCAGCGCAGTTGGTCGATATAAACTCGGCAAGTGCACAAGAACTCGATAAACTTCCCGGAGTCGGCCCGGCGCGGGTAAAGGCGATCATCGCCAATAGACCGTATAACGGCAAGGATGATCTCGTGCAGCGTAAGATCATTCCTGCGAACGTCTATAACCAGATCAAGGACAAGATTATCGCGCGGCAAAAATAGTAATAGTGCTCGAAGGAAAGCGATAACCACCGCGAGAGTGAGCGGAGGAGTCTATCGATGTCCATATTCAGTTCGATTATGTCCAAGATTTTTGGTGGCAGCGAGGCCGCTGCGGCCAACGCCGATGCACCCGCCGCTTCGTCCACCGCCGCGGCGCCTTCTGTGCAACCGAGCTCATCCACGGTCGATGCCGGTGTGGCCGGTTCTACTCCACAACAGGGTGTCGATGTGGAGGGGGTCCTCACAAGTCTGGCATCTAAGAGCCCACAGCAGCTTAACTGGCGAACATCGATTGTCGATCTAATGAAGCTCCTTGACCTCGACAGTAGCTTAAACGCGAGGAAGGAGCTGGCTAGCGAGTTGCACTACAGCGGCGACATGAATGATTCCGCATCGATGAATATCTGGCTACACAAGCAGGTCATGCAAAAACTGGCCGAAAACGGCGGTAAGGTGCCGGACGAGCTCAAGTCATAAAAGAGACAAGGTCCGCTGAATCCAGAGTGGGCCATTTAACCAATACCCAGCGGGCCTTCAATCAGCCCAATCAACAGCTGTACTGCAAGGACGGCATCATCCAAGCCGTCGTCCACGGGAACAAGACCGCAATCAACCCTGAATTGCACGGCACCAAGGCGTCTGCCCACTATCGACTGACCGTGGCGGCGAAAGGAAGTCAGACACTCCGACTGCGGCCGACGGACCAGCCGCCCGACCGGCTGCGGGCTCCTTTCGAGGATGCGTTCGAGGCCCCGCTCAAGGTCAGACAACGGTCGCGCCTCGCCCCGCGCGTGCCGGTGCTATTTTTTCCGTTGCGGCGCCGCCGCCGTGATCGAGGAGGAGATCGACGCGCCGCTCGGCCTCATGTGCTGCTAAACCCCATTTTGGCGGGCGACGCCAAACGTCCACCCTGAATGATGCTTCTATTTTTGGTGATGCTTGGTCGATGACGATGCTCCTTCGCTGCCAAACGAAGCGACGCACTGCTGATGCAACTGCGGATCGTTAATCGGCCCGCATTCCTGCTTGATGCGTTTTGCGCGAAAGCTCGAATTGCTGTGCAATGCCCCCTCATATTGCCCACTCTGGCGCACGTTCGCCGCGGCACCTGGGTCGGGGGTCTGCCCCGAGGCGGGTGCCGCAAACAACAACAGCAACGAGGCAATAAATATTGTACATGAACGGCTGGTCATTGTACTCCTCCCTCGCAGTAGATCGTGGATAAGCTAAGGTCTAAACTGACTTTTGCTTCGGTTGTCGAGCCACGATCGCCCTGTTCGACGTCTTGCGCAAGGGTAAATCGCTGAAACGCGAGGAAGGAGCTGGCTAACGAGTTGCGCCATAGCGATGACATGCTGATCCGACAGAGCCGGAGTTTCGCCGGTGCCGGTGTCAGCGGACCCCTGAGCGGGGGGATCGGCGAACTCCTAAGCGCTTTCATCGGAGCGACATCTCCACGCGGAGCAAACGATCCATGCTATGGAGACGGGCGGCGGCGCGCGGCAATGAATCCTCAAATCATCAAGATAATTATCGCCCCGACCACCGCTCCAATTAGGCGAGCCCCTTGTCCAGCACGATACCAGCCTATCGCCTGGCCCAGGTAAGTGGCGACAAAAGCTCCGGCTATCCCGAGGATTGTTGTCAGAATGAACCCCGATGGTTCGATGTCGCCGGGGGTGATGAACTTCGCGATCACACCTGCGATGAACCCAATGCGGCATTTGGTATCCGTGCGGCGTGCTGCACCGATGTACCGCGCGGTGCAGAAGAGCGATGCCTTCATTTCCTACGCCCAAAAGAAACCGCAAAGCGGAATTAATCGAACTCAGAGCATGCTAGAACTCCGCCAAGCGCGAGCAAGGCTTCGGTCGATTCGGAGGCGCGATCGACAGGCAACGCTGCTGACAGATCGTTTGGCGACGGTATCGTTGACGTCTCGACACATGGTTGCAGCAACGATCCTTCCTTCTCTAACGTGTCATCCGAACCGCACCAACGAACGGCGCGTCGGCGCCGTGTCTATGGCGGGGGAATGCCTTCGGGAATTATCGAAAGTCGACACCGTACCATGTCTCATTTGTGCCCGGGTCAAGTGAGGACGTCTATTCGGCGACGCGCGCTTCTTATGGGCGGATTTGCCGGAGCCATCGGTTGTGTTTTTCCTGCGGCCGCTCATGCCGCAACATCGATTGTCTTGCCGACAGCAGCAGCCGACCGGCGATTCTCGGTCCTATACAAGGGCTTCAGAATCGGCAACCACACGATCTCATATTCTCCGGCAACCGGTGAGACTCGGGTCAGTACCGAGATCCATATCGAGGTGAAGGTCGCTTTCGTGACGGCCTACGCATTCAGTCATCGCTCCGAAGAAATTTGGCGCGCGGGGCGGCTGGTGTCACTGAATAGTGACACCGTGGACAAGGGTGAGCCCCTCCACGTCGAGGGCTCGGCGACGCCGCAAGGCTTTCGCGTCGTCGGCAAGAGCGGTCCCTATATCGCTTCCGCCGCCACTCTGACGTCGAACAGCATATGGACACCAGCGATGCTCGAGCAGTCGACGGTGGTCGACGCAGAGCGTGGCGGCGTCATCGGCGTCAGCGCGCACAAGGTTGCCGAGGAACCGATCACGGTTGCCGCGGGTCAGGTTCAGGCCACGCGTTACACTTTCATCACGCCCTATTACGCTGGCAGCGTTTGGTACGACAACTCAAACCTTTGGGTGCGAGCCGAGTTCGAACGTGACGGCTCCAAGGTCGAGTATCAGCTCGACACATGAAATCCAGTCGCATGCCGGCAGGAGGCTATTCGGTGATGCCGTTCTGGCGACCGTTCTTTTTGAGTGCGGCCATCATGGCAGGCGCGGCTGCAGGCTACGCGGCGGTCTCCGATGCCCCGGCTCCGACTTCGGTCAGTCTCGCCACCGGGACCCCCGGCGGCGTCTATCACCCCGTCGGAAACGCGATCTGCCGTATGTTCAATCTGGAGGCCGAGCATCAGGCGATCCCATGCGTTGCGGTGAGTTCTGACGGCTCGGTAGCGAACATCCGACGCGTCGAGAGCGGTGACTCGGCGTTTGGCCTTTCGCAGACCGATGTCGCCCATGCTGCTTTCCACGGTGAGGGACCGTTCGCTGCCGCCGGCCCCGACCCGAAGCTGCGCGTGGTAGTTGCCCTTTACCCGGAAGCATTTACCGTCGTCGCTCGCGCCGATACCGGCATACGAGATTTCCAGGACTTGCGTGCCAAGCGCGTCGGCATTGGCACGAGCGGTGTCGGATACAACGTCACGCGCGATGTCATCCTCGAAGCTTATGGCTGGACGACGTCCGATCCTGAGCATGTGCTGGAATTCGCGCCTGCCGAGCAGAACCTGGCGCTCTGCAGCGGCAAAGTCGACGCCATTATATTTGAGGCGGGGCATCCCAATGGGCTGACCCAGGAAGCTACGACGGACTGCCGAGCGAGGCTGGTGCGCGTCGCTGGTCACCCGATCGATGGCCTACTCGCAACGCATCCCTATTACATCGCCACAATCATCCCGGGCGGCATGTACGTCGGCAATCCCAGCGATGTTCCAACAATCGGCACGCGGGCAGTGCTCATCGCATCGAGTGATCAGCCGGATCAGCTGGTTTATGACATGGTCAAGGCGGTATTCGACAATTTCGGCGTTTTCCGGCAGTTGCACCCGGCGCTCTCGAGCTTGGAGATGCAGGAGATGGTACCCAGCGCCTCGGTCATCCCGATCCACCCAGGAGCATTGAATTATTACCGTGAGAAAGGCCTGATCCATTCGTAACCGGCCGCGTGGCCGCGCGACATTGCAGTCAACCGGCTGGATCTTCGCGTCCCTCTAGGTAAATCCCGACGCCGTATTTGAGAGTGAAATTCTTATGGTTAACTATATTTTAGAGATCGCACCCGACCCAAGCGACGGATATAATCTCTCCGACAAGTGACGGATCGACCTTTTCGTCTCGCGTCAGGTAGCGATCCGCTATTGAGGGAGAATTACCATGAAATCTGGCGTTTGCCGGTTGGCGCCGGTATTCCTGCGGAATACCGTAGTTGCTTCCGCCGCCTTTCTTCTCGTCGGCTCGTTCACTGGCGTGGGGTCGGCTGAAGGCCCCGCGGGCGTTCAAGCTCGTAGCGCCGAGGCCCCGGTCGAACGCGGCTCTTATCTCGTCAACACGATCGGCGCATGTGGCAACTGCCATGGGCGGGATGCGTCGGGGAATCTCTATCCGGACGGCTCACTGGCTGGCGGGTTCGTATTTGATGAG
>JAFAHP010000421.1 GCA_019237175.1 Alphaproteobacteria bacterium | reverse complement strand
CCGATGCCCGCTACCGTCCGCAACGTCGCTCGCGAAAAGCTCGAACAGGGCCAGCTGTCGCTCGGCGTCGGCGTGCGCATGACGCGCAGCGTCGAGATCGCCAAGGCCATGGCGGTCGCCGGCTTCGACTGGCTGTTTCTCGACATGGAGCACGGCGTGATGTCGCTCGAGGCGTGCGCTCAGATCTCGACGGCCGCACTCGACGCCGGCATCGCGCCGATCGCGCGCGTGCCGAACGGCGAATATGCGATCGCCACGCGGGCCCTGGACAATGGCGCGCTCGGCATCGTCATGCCACATGTCGATACCGCGGCAGAGGCGAAGGAGGTCGTGAACCGGCTCAAATACCCGCCGGTCGGCCACCGCTCGATGGGCGGCATCGGACCGCATTACGGGCTGCGCTCGGCCAGTTCATCGGAAGCCGCGGCGGCGCTCAATGCCGCCAATCTGACGATCGTCATGCTGGAAACGCCGACAGCGATCGCCAATGCGGAGGAGATCGCCGCAGTGCCGGGGATCGACGTGCTGTTGATCGGCACCAACGATTTGTGCGCCGAGATGGGCATCCACGGCGATTTTGGCAACGCGCGGGTCGGTGAAGCTTATCGCACGATGATTGCGGCGACGCGCAAGCATGCCAAATTTCCGGGAATGGCCGGGGTCTATAACGAGGCGATCATGCCACGCTATATCGACATGGGCGCCCGCTTTATCCTCGGGGGCCAGGATGCCCAGTTCATGGCGGCAGGTGCGGCGCAGCGAACCGGCTTCCTCCGGAAACTCCCGGTAGGGGTGGGGTAAGGACGGGAGGCGGTCGATGAGCAATCCGGCATTCAAATTCGATCACGTGCACATCATCAGCAAGGATCCGCAAGCCTCCGCCAATTGGTATGTCGAGATGTTCGGTGCGACGATTGCGGCCAATACAATGGCGCGCGGCGCCCCGCAGATCTTTGTCGATCTCGGCGGGATGACGATCCTGATCCGCGGCAGCCGGCCAGGCGAGGACCCCACCGATGCCGGGCCCATTCGGCCCTATGCGGACTTCTCCAGCCATAACGCCTGGGGGACCGATCATTTCGGCTTTCTTTACCAGGGCAACCTCGAAGCGTTCTGCACCGAGTTGCGGAGCAAGGGAGTAAGCTTTCCGGTTGAGCTGAAAAGAGGCGTCAACGGCAGCCTCTTGTGTTACGTCGCGGCTCCCGATGGGGTCAGCATCGAGCTGATGCAGTGCTGACCCGAGGCGGCTGACTGTGATCTGATGGTTCCGCTTTCTGTCCTCGATCTTTCCCCGATTGTCGAGGGGGGTAGCGCCGGGCAGTCGCTGCGCAATTCGCTCGATCTGGCACGGCATGTCGAGGCGCTGGGCTACCGGCGGTTCTGGATGGCCGAGCATCACAACCTGCCCGGCATTGCCAGTGCCGCCACCGCGGTAGCGCTGGCCCATGTCGGGGCCGGCACGAACAATATAAAAATCGGTGCCGGCGGCATCATGCTGCCGAACCACGCGCCGCTGGTCATTGCCGAACAATTCGGCACGCTCGCCGCACTGCATCCGGGACGGGTCGAGCTGGGCCTAGGCCGTGCGCCGGGATCGGATCAGATCACCAACCAAGCCATCCGCCGAAATCTCTACGGTGACGTCGATGATTTTCCGCGCGATGTCGTCGAACTGATGAGCTACTTCCAACCTGCTCAGCCGGATCAGGCGGTGCAGGCGGTTCCCGGCGCCGGGTTGGAGGTGCCGATCTGGATCCTCGGATCCAGCACCTACGGCGCGCAGCTCGCGGCGTATCTCGGGCTGCCGTTCGCCTTTGCCTCGCATTTCGCCCCGGCGATGATGATGCCGGCAATGAAGATTTACCGCGAGCGGTTCCGTCCGTCGGCGCAGCTCGCCCTACCCCACGTCATGCTCGGGGTCGTCGTCGTCGCCGCGGAATCCGATGATAAGGCGCGGTTTCTGTTCTCGTCATTGCAGCAATCGTCGCTGAACAACCGGATCGGGCGGCGCGGCCGAGTGCCTCCGCCGATGGCGAATTTCGAAGCCCGTCTCGATCCCCAAGCCCGCGCCATCCTGGCCGACGCATTGGGCTGCGCGATCGTCGGCGGCCCCGACACCGTGCGCGACGGCTTGGACGATTTTATCCGCCACACCGGGGCAGACGAGCTGATGGTGACCGCCAACATCTTCGATCACGACAAGCGCAAACGCTCGTTCGAGATCGTCGC
>JAFAHP010000081.1 GCA_019237175.1 Alphaproteobacteria bacterium | reverse complement strand
CGGGGTCGATGCCGCCGCCGCCGATGCCGGCACGATCGGCTATGAAATCCTGACCGCATTGGGCCGACGCTACCATCGGATTTATCGCGACGCAGCAGTTGCACCGGCCATATGAACGCCCTTGCCTCGATCGGCGCCGCCACGCTGGGCTTTATGGCCGCAACCGGGCGCATCGTGATTTTCGCGCTGACGGCGCTGGCGACGGGGTTGTCGCCGCCGTTTTATCTGCGCGTGATCCTGCGCCAAATGCTCGATATCGGCTATTTCTCACTGCCGGTCGTCGGGCTGACGGCAATTTTCACCGGGATGGTGCTGGCACTGCAATCGTATACCGGGTTCAGTCGTTTCCAGGCAGAAAGTGCGATTGCGACCGTGGTCGTGCTCTCGGTCGTCCGCGAACTCGGTCCGGTTATTTCCGGGCTGATGGTTGCCGGCCGGGTCGGGGCGGCAATGGCGGCGGAGATCGGCACGATGCGGGTTACCGAACAGATCGACGCGTTGACGACGCTGTCGACGGATCCGTTGCGTTACCTGGTGCTGCCGCGCCTTTTGGCCGGGCTCGTCACACTGCCATTGCTCGTCGTCATCGCTGACATTATTGGCGTCTTTGGCGGTTATCTCGTCAGCATTTACAAATTCGGCTTTAACCCGGTCACCTATCTCGACCGCACCTTCCAATATCTCGAAACCAGCGATGTCGTCTCCGGCCTCGTCAAGGCCGCCGTCTTCGGCTTTATCATATCGCTGATGGGCTGCTATCACGGGTATCATTCCCGGGGCGGGGCCCAGGGTGTCGGCCAGGCGACGACTTATGCCGTGGTCTCCGCCTCAATCCTCATACTGGTGTTCGATTACGGCATAACCCAGGCGCTGTTCGCGCGATGAGCGGGTCGAGCGACAAGGCCGCGCCAAAGATCTCAGTGCGTCGATTGGGCAAATCGTTTGGCCGCAACCGCGTGCTCGAGGGGCTCGACATCGATTGCCCGGTGGGCGAAAGCCTGGTCGTGATCGGCGGCTCTGGTGTGGGCAAATCGGTATTGGTCAAATGTATTCTCGGTCTGATGCGGCCCGACGAGGGGTCGATCCGCATCGACGGCGTCGAGACGGTGGGGTTGCGCCGCAAGGCACGCGAGGAGCTGCTGCAGAAGTGCGGTGTGCTGTTCCAAGGAAGCGCTCTGTTCGATTCTTTGCCGGTGTGGGAGAATGTCGCCTTCGGGTTGATCCAGGGGCGCGGTATGGGGCGGGAAGCGGCGAAGGAAATCGTGCTCGCCAAGCTCGGGGCAGTCGGGCTCGGCCCCGAGGTTGGCGAATTGCGGCCGGCGGAGCTTTCCGGAGGCATGCGAAAACGGGTAGCGCTGGCGCGCGCAATAGCCGCCGATCCGGAGATCATCTTTTTCGACGAGCCGACGACCGGGCTCGATCCGATCATGGCCGACGTGATCAACGATCTAATCTTGAAGTGTGTACGAGAATTGGGGGCCACTGCGGTCTCGATCACGCACGACATGGTCAGCGCGCGCAAGATCGGCGATCGCATTGCGATGCTGCACAAAGGCCGGATTGTTTGGCACGGGCCGGCGGCCGAGATCGACCGTTCCGGCAATCAGTTCGTTGATCAATTCATCAACGGTCGCGCTGAAGGCCCCATTCATATGGAGATCCGCGCCCTTTGACTGATCGCTCCGTGCACCGCGCACAGCCGGAATGAGCCGTGGCGCGCACGCAAAGCCGCTATGCCTGTCAACAATGCGGTGCCACGCATGCGAAATGGGCCGGGCGCTGCGACGCCTGCGGCGCGTGGAACAGCATGATCGAGGAATTACCGCGCGAAGCGAGCCCCAGAGGATTGAAAGCCGGCGGCGGACGAGCACTCGGCTTTGTCGGGTTGACCGGGCCAAGCACGCTACCGCCGCGACAAAAGACCGGCATTATCGAATTTGACCGCGTCTGCGGCGGCGGGTTGGTGCCGGGCTCCGCGATCCTCGTCGGGGGTGATCCCGGTATCGGCAAATCGACCCTGTTGCTGCAGGTCGCCGCTGCAATCGCGACAGCCGCAGTTCGACCGGCGAGTGCCGCTTACATCACCGGTGAAGAAGCAATCGATCAGGTTCGCCTGCGCGCGGCGCGGCTGGGCGTGGCGGACAGCCCGGTATTGCTCGCCGCAGCGAGCAATGTGCGCGACATTATCGCCTCGATCGATCGAAACGACTCGCCTGATCTCGTCGTTATCGATTCGATCCAAACGATGTATCTCGACACGCTCGACAGCGCGCCCGGAACGGTCAGCCAAGTGCGCGGTGCTGCACATGAGCTGATCCGGATCGCCAAGCGCCGGGGCTTTGTCGTGGTGTTGGTCGGGCACGTCACCAAGGAAGGTGTAATTGCCGGCCCGCGGGCGCTCGAGCACATGGTCGACACCGTGCTTTATTTCGAGGGCGAGCGCGGTCACCGCTTTCGCATCCTGCGCGCTGTCAAGAACCGATACGGCCCGACCGACGAGATCGGCGTCTTGGAAATGAGCAACAGTGGGCTCGTCGAGGTGCCAAACCCCTCCGCTCTCTTTCTCGGCGGTCGGGCCGAAGGGCCAGATCAGGATGACAGAGCTATATCTGAGGCAGCGCCGGTCAGCGGTTCGGCGGTATTCGCCGGGATCGAGGGAACACGGCCGGTCTTGGTCGAAATCCAGGCGCTGGTGGCCCCCGCCGTGCTGGGCATCCCGCGCCGCGCAGTCGTCGGCTGGGATGGCACGCGGCTCGCTATGATCACCGCCGTGCTCGATGCCCGCTGCGGATTGTCGGTTGGAGCCAACGACCTCTACCTGAATGTCGCCGGCGGGCTGCGCATCGCCGAGCCGGCAGCTGACCTTGCTGTCGCCGCGGCATTGCTGTCGGCGCTCGGCGAGACCCCGGTTCCGAGCGACACTGTCGTCTTTGGCGAAATCGCCTTGTCGGGTGAGGTCCGCCCGGTCGGCCACAGCGAGGCGCGGCTCAAGGAAGCCGCAAAGCTCGGTTTTGTCGAAGCCTGGATGCCTAGTCGTGGTGGGCGCCGAGCGCGGGATTCTGCTCCGGGGTTGACGATGGTCGGGATCGCGCACCTCGGCGATCTCGTTGCCCGATTGTCTCCAAAGCGTGCGCCCCTGCGCCGCGAGCGGATCGGAGTTGCGTCGTGAACCTTGTCGATCTGGCGGTCCTGGTCGTAATCGCATTGTCTGCCATTTTTGCCTTCGCGCGGGGTTTTGTGCGCGAGGTCCTGTCGATCGCCGCCTGGATCGGCGCGGCATTGATCACGCTTTACGGTTTCAATGCGGTTTACGGACTGACCGCGCGCTTTGTGACCACGCCGATGCTCGCCGATTTGATCGCCGGTGCCGGACTGTTCCTGGTTTCACTGATCGTCTTGACGATCCTGACGGGCTACCTCGCCGGCTTTATGAGGTGGAGCGCCTTAACGCCAGTGGACCGTACCTTGGGGCTGATTTTTGGGGTCGTGCGGGGGGCCGTGCTGGTGTCGATCGCCTATTTTCTCGTCGATATCACCTTGCCGCCGAACGATCGGCCCAGCTGGTTCCTTGATGCGCGCAGCCAGCCGTTGCTGACAGAGGGTGCCAATATGGTGCGCGGCGTTCTGCCCGCATCGCTGCAATTGAAGAGCGCTTCGACGCTCGAAGACACCCAGCGTGCGCTCGGCCAAGCGAAAGCGGCGCGCGACGCGATGGGCGCGCTGTCGAGTCCGGCTGTCGCGATCCCGCCAAAGCCGCAAGAGGCGCCCGTGACAAGTTACAAACCGGCCGATCAGCGCGAATTGAACCGGCTGATCGATAACTCGCACTGATGACGCACTTAATCGCTCGGATCCGACAGATGCTTCCTGTCTTCCTTCCCTCGTCGCCCCCGCGAAAGCGGCGGCATTGGCAGGGTGCTGGCTGCCCTGGGTTCCCGCTTTGCGGGAACGACGAAAAAGGTGCAGATAGCAATTGTCGAATGTACACCACTAGTCTTTGATCGCCCGCGTCGCCATTTTGGGAGAACCGAACCGAGGATCGCCAATGCCGCTGATCGATCCCGTCAGTATCGAAAGAGAAAACCCGCCGATATCAGATACCGATCATCTGCGCGAGGAATGCGGTGTCTTTGGCGTCTTCGGGCACCCCGACAGCGCGGCACTGGTGGCACTTGGCCTGCACGCGCTTCAGCATCGCGGGCAGGAAGCTGCGGGAATCGTCGCCTATGACGGCGAACAGTTCAATGCGCATCGCGGTATGGGACAAGTCAGCGACAACTTCAGCTCGAAGGAAATCATCGGGCGCCTGTTGGGTCACGCAGCAATCGGCCATGTTCGCTACGCCACAACCGGCGAGGTGGCCTTGCGCAACGTGCAGCCGCTGTTTGCCGATTTCGAATTTGGCGGGCTCGCCATTTGCCACAACGGCAATCTCACCAACTCCTACCAGTTGCGGCGGCGGTTGGTCCACCGCGGCAGCTTGTTCCAATCAACTAGCGACACCGAAGTCATTGTCCACCTGATCGCGACCAGCCTGAAAGAAACGGTGGTCGACCGGTTGGTCGACGCGCTGCGTCAGGTTCAGGGCGCCTATTCCCTGGTGGCGCTGTCACAGGATGGGATCATCGGCGTGCGCGACCCGCTGGGCGTGCGACCCTTGGTTCTCGGCAGGCTCGGCGAGGCCTGGATTCTCGCCTCCGAGACCTGCGCACTCGACATCATCGGCGCCGATTTTGTCCGCGACATCGAGGCCGGCGAAATCATCATGATTGGCACTAGCGGGGTCCGGAGCCTTTTGCCGTTTGGCCAGCGCGACAGCCGGTTCTGCGTTTTCGAGCATATCTATTTCGCCCGACCCGACAGCGTTGTCGAGGGTGTCAGCGTTTACGAGGCGCGCAAGCGCATCGGCCGCGAACTCGCCCGCGAGAGTCATGTCGACGCCGATATCGTTGTCCCGGTACCGGATTCGGGCGTG
>JAFAHP010000419.1 GCA_019237175.1 Alphaproteobacteria bacterium | reverse complement strand
TCTCTGCGAGGGACAGATCCATGGCGGGATCGTCCAGGGGCTGGGGCAGGCACTCCTCGAAAATCTTGTTTATGACGAGAGCGGGCAGCTCGTTACCGGCTCGTTTCAGGATTACGCGATGCCGCGCGCCGACAATTTCTGCGCGTTCGAGCTATCGGAGAATTCGACACCGACCGACAAAAACCCGCTCGGCGTCAAAGGCGTCGGCGAAGCCGGCACGATCGCCGCGATCCCCGCGGTGATGAATGCTGTCCACGACGCTCTGGCGCGGGTCGGCGCCCCGTATGTCGAGGCCCCGGCGACCTCGGAGAAACTGTGGCGCGCTCTGCGCGCCGCGCGAACCGACAGGCCGGGTCTACGTTGAGGTTGGTGGCGGATCAGCGCGGTTTCTCTCGGGCAAACAGCTCTCGGATCGAGCCGAAAAATTTCGCCTTCGGACGCGGCCGTTCGGGCGTCCGCTCGGCGTCGAGCCGGGCCCACAGGCGAAAGCGTGGTGACTGCGTCGCATGCCCACTCTTGCCGTGTTTGCGGCTGCCTATTCCTCCTGGGCCTTGCTGCATCGATCGAGCTTAGTACAGTCGGACGGGTCAGGCGATCCCGAGTTGCTGACCGGTCAAAGTGGCTGGGGGACTAGGATTCGAACCTAGACTGGCGGAGTCAGAGTCCACCATTTTTTTGAGAAAAACCTGATATTATCGATACTTGTGCTAACCATGTTGCAAAAGACGGCCGATCATGTTGCACGCAGCTAGGTCACCAGCTGAGCTCGGGCCGCCGCCATCCGGACCACCGAGTCGTCGCCCTCGCCGTCGAACAGATGGCCGTACACGTCAAACGTCATCGTAATGGTGCTATGGCCGGCGAGCGTTTGGACCCGCTTCGGCGACAAGCCGGCCTCGATCCATAGCGAGATTGCGACATGGCGGAACGAGTGCATGCCGTATTTGGGCGCCTTCACCTTCGGGCCGACGATGCCGGCCGCCTTTTGGATTTGAACAAGCGCCCGGTTATGCAGAGACGGTAGGTTCTCGATCTTGCCGCCGGTGTTCGGGAACACATAGACGAGTTCGCCGGTGGAGCGGCGCCGGGGGCAACGCAAGCGCCATTCCTTCAACATCTGCACCATGTCGCGATCAAGCGGGATGGTGCGACGGCCGGCGGAGCTCTTGGGCGCGCCGATCTCATTCCAGCGGTCTGCGCGTTGCTCGACCGTCACCGTGCCGCCCCGGTCGAGATCCAGGTGTTTCCATTCGAGCCCGCGGATCTCGGATGCCCGAAGGCCTGTCGCGACGACAAAATGCAGCAGCACGCGATTGCGAGGTCCTATGCGGCCGTCCGGGCGTCGACCTGGCCTGACCTCGCCTGCCGGCAGCGCCAGCATGCGGCGAAGTTCCGCCTTCGTCGGATAATCAACGCCTTCGGCGATCGGTGCCTCAGCCCGTTTCTCGACCATGCGGCGCCGCCGGGTCGCCGTCTTGTTCGCGATCGCCTCGGCGTGTACGACATTTTGCCCAACGGCGCCGCTCGATAGCGCGTCAGCGAGGATGCTACCGAGACTGGAAACGATCTTTTTCTGCATTGCCCGGCGGTGACCGGCCGCGGCCAGGGCATTGCGGAATGCCTTCACGTCCGGGACGCGGAATTCCGCCAGCTTGACGTTGCCTATCAACGGCAGGATACGGGCGACGTGCTGGCTGTATTGGCGTCGGGTCGAGCGCTCTAGACCATCCGTCTCGGCTTGACGCAACCACGCTTCGGCCGCCTCGGCGATCGTCTTGGAGGCGCTCCGGGCCGTATGAACGCCTTTATCGATGTCGCCCTCGATGCGCTTTCGCGCCTCGTTTGCCTCGGTCTTACTCTTGTAAGTCTCGATGTGGCGCCCAGCCGCATCCTTGTAGTCGACGATCCAGGCCGTCCGTATTTCGCCTTTCGCGGTTTCCCAGGTCCGCTTGCGCACCTTTGCTGCCATGATTGGCTCTCCGATTTTCAGGCTGGGGTACTATGTCGCAAAAAATTCCGCCATACAATATGGAATCGACCCATTCGGCAGAAAAAAATCCGGGCTGGCCGCGGGTCGCGCTCCTCCGGTCAGCGGATTCGCTGTCACTGATTTACGATCCCATGTGCGGGTTATGACCCTAGACCTAATCTCAGGGCATCAGATTCAACGCATCCGGTCCGCCGGTGACGATCGGGAACGCGGCCGCAGCTCGCGTCGGCTTATAGCGTGGCGCCGGGGTTGCCGCCGCTAGGTCGAGACCTGGGCTCGCAATGCGGCAGCCGGCAAGTCGATTTTATACTCACCGGTGCACGAAGGTGAAAGAAGCTTCGCCGTCGCACTCCCCAGCCCTGGGTGGCTCCCCCGCCAGAACCAAAACCCCCTGGCAGGTTGAGCCGTTTTATCCATTTTGATGGCTGTCCGGGCGTTCCCCATTTTGTGAGGTGACGCCCCACTCTTAAGCCGAAGCGCCGCCCGGCGCGGAACGGTCTGCACAGGGGTGGACACGTGGTTAAACCGGAGAGATGCGGTCGAGGAGGGCCGACGTGTAATGGCTAGGCTTGGAGATATCCCGCGTGAACCCCCGCAACAACCTGAGATCGGTGCACCGGAGGATTGGGAGCGAATCGAAGAGGCCCTCGGGTATCAGGGGGTCGATCCCGAGCGCCGGGAGCGGCTTTACCGACATCTCCAGACGATTTCTGCTGCCTACTTCGGCCCCTTCGCAACGCCACACGTTCGCGCTGGAAACGTTGACCGCGCCTGTGCCGTGCTG
>JAFAHP010000176.1 GCA_019237175.1 Alphaproteobacteria bacterium | reverse complement strand
CAAGGACTACCGCTTCGAGACCGACGAGGGAAACGCCGCGCTGGCAGAACTCTTCCGAGGGCGCTCGCAGCTTCTCGTCTACCACTTCATGTTCGGGCCCGACTACACGGCGGGGTGTCCGTCCTGCTCGGCGATCGCGGACGGGTTTGACGGCTTCGCGGTTCACCTGGCGAACCATGACGTGATGCTCTGGGCGGTGTCGCGGGCCCCGCTCGCGAAATTGCAGGCGTACGAGCGGCGGATGGGGTGGACCTTCCCCTGGGCATCCTCGTTCGGCGGCGACTTCAACTTCGACTTCAATGTCTCGATCACCGAGGAGCAACAGCGCAAGGGGCTCGTCGAATACAACTACGCGGCCAGCCGCCACGCATTGGACCCAACGCAGGTCCCGCAGCCCGTCGCCCGGTTCGCGGCCACATGCGGAACCGACGCGGCCACATACCGGCGCGAGAGGCCGGGCATGAGCGCGTTCGCGCTCGAAGACGGCGTCGTCTACCATACCTATTCCACCTATGCGCGCGGGCTGGACGGCCTCTGGGGCATGTACCAGTGGCTCGACCGCGCCCCGAGAGGGCGCAATGAGACCGGCGTCTGGTGGCACCGCCACGACGAGTACAAGCGCTGAGCCAAGCCGTGAATATCGTCGGCGCAACTGGTGCCGCGATCATGCCGCCACCCCCGGCCCATCATCGGCGCTGCAGCGATGGCGCAGCCGCCCTCGCCGGTCTATCCTTGAGGCAAGGCCGCGATCCCGGCGCCCGCCATCCTCCGCCGCAGCCGGGGCAGGCAACGCAACTATGGAGGAGACCGATGCAAGAGGCGCTCATCGTCCGTCGCGAGACCCACGTTCCGGCACCGCCCGCCGCGGTGTTCGCCCTCCTGACCGATCCCGAGAGGATCCTCCGCTGGATGGGAACCGAGGCACATGTCGAGCCGGAGCCCGGAGGGCTCTATCTCGTCAATGTCACCGGGGCGCGCTTCGCCCGCGGTTCGTTCCGCGAAGTGGTGCCGGTGCACCGCTTGGCCTACAGCTTCGGCTGGGACGGCAGCGAGGTGGTGCCGCCGGGGTCGAGTCTGGTCGAAATCGACCTGATCGAGCAGCCGGGCGGAACGCTGCTGCGCCTGACCCACACTGGCCTGCCCAATGCCGAGCAATGCGCAGGCCATGCGGAAGGCTGGGCCCATTACCTCGGCCGGCTGGCCGAGGTTGCGGCCGGGCATGACCCGGGTCCCGACCCCTTTCACGGTCGCACCGGCCCGGAGTGACTGCTTTCCGCTCTCGATATCTTCGCAGTTAAGCCTATTCCACTCAGATGGATCTGCCGGCACCCCTCGCCTGGTTGGTGGACGAGGCCGGCGCCTCGCCCGGCCCCGACCGGTTGCTGGCCGAGCTCGGGGGCCGGCTGCTGGCCGACGGCCTGCCGCTCGCCGGCGGCGCCCTGACGCTCGCGGTGCCGCATCCGATCATCGCCCACCGCACCTGGCTGTGGCGGGCGGAGAGCGGGGCGGTGATCGAGGCGCTGGGCTTCGCCGCCGGTCCGTTCAGCCAGAGCGGGTACCAATGGCTGGTCGGGCTGGGCCCGGTGCAGGAGGATTCGGTCGGCCCGGCGCCGGACAGTCCGGTGCTGGGCTGGGCCGGGAGCCGGCCATTCGGCGCCGTCGAGGCCGGCCGGCTGCGTCAGGCCGCGCGCTTCGCCGCCGCACCCTTGGCCGCCCTCGCCGCGCGGGCGGGGTTGGCAGCGCTGCTCGAAGCCTATCTCGGCCGGCGCAGTGCCGCCCGGGTGCAGGCCGGCGCATTACGGCGGGGCACCGGGGAGACCATCCGCGCGGCATTGCTGGCTGCCGATCTGCGCGACTTCACCGCCCTGTCCGAAGCGACCGCGCCCGCGGCGATGATCACCGCCCTCGACGCCTGGTTCGACCGTGTCGCCGGGGCGGTGCACGCCTTTGGCGGTGAGGTGCTGAAGTTTATCGGCGACGGCGTTCTGGCGATCTTCCCGGTCATCGGCACGCCGGCCGAGGCCTGCGAGGCCGTGCTGCGCGCGATCATCGCGGCCCGCGCCGGCATGGCCCATCTCGACGCGGCGCGGCGGGCCCAGGGGCTGCCGCCGCTGCCCTTCGGCGCGGCGCTGCATCTGGGCGAGATACTGTGGGGCAATATCGGCGCGGCCGACCGGCTGGACTTCACCGCCATCGGCCCGGCAGTCAACCTGGTCAGCCGGCTCGAGGGGCTGTGCCGGCCGCTCGGCCGGTCGGTATTGATCTCGGACGCGGTCGCCGCCGAAACCACGATGCGGCTGGTACCGCTGGGCCAACATGTGCTGCGCGGCATCGCCGCACCCTGCACCGTCTTCACCCTGCCGGATGCATGAGCGGCTCATCGCATGGCAGGCTGGCACGATCAGTATTGAAACATTTGGAACATGACCTTTCATGTGGCGCGACCTCACGCCCGCGGGCCGCAAACAGAGTTCGCAAATGAAAGCCCCTCTCTGCGCAGCGATAGCGACAATAAAGCGGCCCGACTTCGGGCTTTCGCTCGATACCCCGCCGATGGATGCGCGGGCAGCCGATACACTTCCCGCCGATGGCGGTTGGCAATACGAGCCGAAATGGGACGGCTTTCGCTGTATCGCGTTCAAGGCGGGGGCCGAGGTGGAGCTCAGGGCCAAATCCGGCAAACCGCTCGGCCGCTACTTTCCGGAAATTGTCGCTGTGTTGACAGCCGTCGAGGCGGCGCGTTTCGTCGTCGACGGCGAGCTTGTCATCGAACTCGACGGAAGACTGTCGTTCGACGCGCTGCAGGCGCGTCTTCATCCCGCCGCGAGCCGGATCCGCAAACTCGCCGCAGAGACACCAGCGCGGCTCGTTCTGTTCGACATTCTGGTCGGGCCCGATGGCCGAAACCTGCTCGACTCGCCGCTCGTCGAAAGGCACGCCGCATTGGAGAGTTTCGTACGCCGTTACGGAATTCCGGAGAAGCTGACTCTGTCGCCGATGAGCCGCGACCGGAGTGCTGCTGAAAGGTGGCTTCGCGAAGCCGGCCACGGAGCACTCGACGGTGTCGTAGCCAAACGTCTCGATGGTCCGTATGAGCCGGGCGAGCGCGCGATGATCAAGGTCAAGCCGCATCGCACGGCCGACTGCGTCGTCGGCGGTTTCCGCTATCAGAGTGGTGCGGCACTCGTCGGATCGCTGCTGCTCGGGCTCTATGACGCGGATGGCCGCCTCCACCATGTCGGGTTTACCGCGACAATCGCGAACCGCGAGCGGCCCGCGCTGACGCATCGTCTCGAGGCATTGATCGCGCCCCCCGGGTTCACCGGAAATGCTCCTGGAGGCCCAAGCCGGTGGAGCACCGAGCGATCCGGCGAATGGCAGCCGTTGCGCCCGGAGCTGGTTGTCGAAGTCGAATACGATCAGATCACCGGCGGCCGATTTCGCCACGGCACGAGACTTGTCCGCTGGCGCCCGGACAAAGCCCCGCAGCAATGTACAACCGACCAGATTGCGGCTCCGGATTGATTTCAGCCGTGCGTCCAAATCTCGGTCGCAAGACGATTGTCCCGGTTATCGGGCCGTCACCCACCCAGTCCCTCCTCAATCAACCACCTGGCACAGCCAAGTGCGTCTCGAAGCACGCAGTGCGCGTCATGCAGCGAATTTTGCCAAGCCTCTTATGCTCACCGACAAGGGCGATCTGGTGCGGTCCTCAGGCTCTCGTTTACGGTTTCGACCTTGGATGGCAGCCGAAAAAGCGCGCCGCGTCCGGCATCGGGCTCAGCGCCGACACGCCAACTCCAGCCGGCATCTCGAGCCCCTCCAGGACCTCACCGTCGGGGATCGATTTACCTCGCTGGGGTCCGGGCTCCGGTCGCCACGTTACGGCTTTACCATAATCCGGTAAAACACAGAGAACGGCCGCCCTATGGATCTCTATCATCATTCAAACCCGCCCTTCACGAAATGGGTGGTGGCGGAGGGCTTGCTGGCCGAGCCGTTTGTTGTCATCGATGTCGGCGTTCAGGGCGGTGAGCACCCAAGGTGGCAGTTTCTCGAGACTTACGCCGAGATTCACGGTTTCGATCCGATCGCCGAAGTCATTGATGATCTGCGCAAGCGCTCGGACGGGCGGGGCCGCAGCTATCACAACCTGGCGCTCGGGAACGAAGACGGCGAACGTAACTTTTACGTCTCGGCTAATCGGTTCAACAGCTCTTTTTATGCCTCCGACCCCGCCGCCGAAGAGAGGCTTGTTACCATCCGGCGCCTAGATACGCTTTATCGCGATCGGGCCATACCGCGAGCCGACTACATCAAGCTTGATTGCGAGGGTTTCGAGCCGGAAATCCTTCGCGGCGCACGGCAATATTTGGCGGCGGGCGATGTTCTCTGCGTCACGGCAGAAACGAGTTTCAACGTATCGCCGATCTTCCCGCGCACCCATTTTCACGCTGTCAACAAGATCATGGCCGATTACGGACTTCTTGTTCACGACATCAATGAAATTCGCACACCTACAGCTTCCTACAGTGCGGCACTCTCCGCGCGCCCGCCACGCATTGGCCCGCAGCGCGAGGCTAGAGCCTTCGCGATGGGACGACTCGCTACCTGCGACGTTATGTTCTGCCGCAATTTCGCTGAGGAATGGCGCAATCCGGAAAATTTCGGGCGCGAGGCGCGACGCCATCCCGCCGTTGATACGCTGATCAAATCGATGATCAATTTTGAGCTGCACGGCCTGATGGACTGTGCACTCGATGTTGCAGCGACATTTCGGGCCGTGCTGTCGCCGCGGCTCGATGTCGATCGGGCCGTCGATCTGTTGTTGATCCCACCCCCGCACCCGCGCAACACCGCCGACGTCATAGTGTGGCTGCAAGCCGAGCAACGCTCGATCTGCAACCGGCTTCGACAATTCGCCTATCGCATCCCACCCCTGCGCATACTAAACACGGTTGCGCAGAGGCTGCTGCGGAAGAGTCGCTGAACCACCCTGCAGAGGCGGCTCGGCTCATCCCCCCTCGATCTTCGGGATGAAAAAGACTTCGCTGCCCTGGCGCAGGGGCTGCAGGTAGCCGACCTCATGGATCTCACCGTCAATCGCAACGGTGGTCTCCTCTTCGAGGTGATGGCCGAGGCCCGGATAAAGCTGGTCGAGCGCGCGAATCACACCGCGCAGGTTTCGCGCCTCGATCGTGAATTCGTGCACACCGCCGGTATAGCGTCGGCTGAACCCGCTCGACAAGACAACCCGCGCTGTGGTTCCAGGCATCGTTTAGTCCTCGCCCTGGGGCGTCATTGCGAGCCCCCGGGTCCGCGCAATTCGCGCGGCTCGAGGATAAACTCAGCGAAGCAATCTCGTTCCGTGGGCGCACGGCATTGAGATTGCTTCGTCGCTTTGCTCCTCGCAATGACCCGATGAGAACCTCAATCGTCGGCGCCCGCGGCCCGATCGAGGGCGGCGCGCACCTTGGGCGGCGACATCGGCAGTTCGTAGAGCCGCCGTCCGATCGCATGATCGATCGCGTTGGCGACTGCCGCCATTGGCGGGACGATATTGACCTCGCCGACCCCTTTGGCGCCGAAGGGGTGCGCCGGGTTCGGCACCTCGACGAGGACCGCGTCGATCATCGGCACATCCGGGGCGACCGGCACGCGATAATCGAGGAACCCGGGGTTATCAAGCCGGCCTTCCCTGTCGTAGATGTACTCCTCGTTCAACGCCCAGCCGATGCCCTGGGTCACACCGCCTTGGATCTGGCCCTCGACATAGGAGGGGTGGATCGCTTTGCCGACGTCCTGGGCCGCGACAAAGCGCAACACCGTGACCTTGCCGGTTTCGGGGTCGACCTCGACATCGCAGAACTGGCTCGAGAAGCCGGGTGCCTGGCCGCCGGCGTTGACCGCGGCGGCAGCGGTGATCGGGCCGCCGGTCAGCGCTTTTTTGGCCGCCAGCTCCTTGAGCGACAACGGGGCGAAATCGCCGACATTGGTGCTCGCGGGTTTGGCACAGCCGTCTTCCCAGACCACGCCGTCGACATCGACGTCCCAGATCAGGGCGGCGCGCTGGCGCAACTCGTCGACAATCTTTTTGCTGGCCTCGACGACCGCCATGCCGGTCGCAAACGTCACGCGCGAGCCGCCTGTCGGGTTGGTAAAGCCGACCGAGGCGGTGTCGGCGACGATCGAGCGCACCTGTTTGTAATCGATACCTAGGGTCTCGGCCGCCATCATCGCCATCGACGCGCGCGAGCCGCCGATATCGACGCTGCCGCTGGAAAGCGTGACGGTGCCGTCCTCGTTGACCTGGATGCTGGCGCTCGATTCCCCGCCGCCGTTGAACCAGTAGCCCGAGGCGACACCGCGTCCCTGGTTCGGGCCCAGCGGCGTCTTGTAAGCGGGATGGTTGATCAGCGCCTCAAGGGTTTCGACGTAACCGCCATGCGCCATCTTTGGCCCGTAGATCATTGTCGTACCCGGCCGCGCTGCGTTCTTGAGCCGCAATTGCACCGGGTCCATGCCGATCTTTTTGGCCAAGATGTCGAGCACGCTCTCGACCGCAAAGGCCGAGATCGGCGAGCCCGGGGCCCGGTAGGCCGAGGCCTTCGGGCGATTGCTGACGACGTCATAGCCGACAGTGCGCGCATTCGGGATGTTGTACGGCGCGAACGCGCACAGGCATGCATTCATGACCGGCGAGCCAGGGAAGGCGCCGGCCTGGAATTTGAAGACGCCGTCGGCGGCAGTGATCGTGCCGTCTTTCTTGACCCCGATCTTGACCCACATCGACGCGCCCGAGGTCGGCCCGGTCGCTTTGAACACCTCGTCGCGGCTCATCACGATTTTGACCGCACGGCCGGTCTTCTTCGACAGCAGCGCGGCAATCGGCTCGAGATAGACCGGGATCTTGCCGCCAAAGCCGCCGCCGATCTCAGACGCCGTCACCCGCAAATCGCCGACATTCATGCCAAGCAGCCTGGCGGTGATCGCCCGCACCCCGAAATGACCCTGAGTCGCGGTCCAGATTTCGGCCTGGCCATCGGCGTCGACGCGCGCGGCGCAGGCGTGCGGCTCGATATAGGCCTGATGAACCGCCGCAGTCTTGAACTCCTTTTCGACGACGGCATCAGCCTCGGCGAAACCTTTGTCGAGGTCGCCGATCGTAAATTCGATGCGTTTGGCGACATTCGACGGCTTGACCGGCGCCGGCTCGACGCCGCGGGTGATCATGTCTTCGAACAGCAAGGGCGCGTCCGGGGCCATCGCCTCGTCGACGTCGATAACGTGGGGTAATATCTCGTAGTCGATGTCCATCAGTGAGGCGGCTTCCTCGGCGGTCGTCTTGTCGATCGCCGCGATCGCTGCCACCGGATGGCCTTCGTAGAGCGCCTTTTCGCGCGCTATGATATTGCGCGTGATGTGCCACAAATTCTGCTGAACCCGCTCCGGCCCTTGATACTCGAACTTCTGGTCGGGAAAGTCGGCGGCAGTCACGACCGCCTTGACGCCTGACAGCTTTAGGGCCTTCGAGGCGTCGATCGAACGGATGCGCGCATGCGCGTGCGGCGAGCGGATGACCTTGCCGTAAAGCGCTCCGGCCATCGCCAGATCGGCGCCGTACATCGCCTTGCCGGTCACCTTCGGCACGCCGTCGGGACGGATCGGGCGCGTGCCAACCCATTTGAAACGCGAGGGTGCGACATCGTTCACGGCTTCTCTCCTGATCGTCCG
>JAFAHP010000052.1 GCA_019237175.1 Alphaproteobacteria bacterium | reverse complement strand
TACGACCCACGGCAGGGTGGCTGTCTGTTGCTCGATGTATAAATGCCGAATATGACCGGTCCCGAATTGCAGCAGCACCTCAATCTCCGCGGCTGGCGGATCCCGGTTACCTTTATTACCGGTCATGGTTCGGTGCTGCTGGCAATCGCGCCGATGAAGGCCGGCGCGTTCGATTCATCGAAAAGCCGTTGCGCGAGGATGCTTTGCTCGAGAGCATCGACCGAGCCTTGCATTGGAATGACAGGGGATCGCCAACGGAAAGTGCAGTGGCCGTTTTAGAAGTTCTGATGGGCATCGGCTCCCGCGATAATTCTCCGGGACACCCGCCGGAACCTCTGCCGTCGCTGACGGATGCACCGTTTTTCTACGTCGACCGGTTGACAGCCCGGGCCGCACCAAAGACTTTGTGGCGATCGTAGAAACCGGTTTTCAGGAGGTATCGTACCGTGGAAGACGGCGCAAGGTTGGGTGTGGATATCGGCGGCACCTTTACCGATGTCGCGCTCGAACGGGGTGGGCGACGGTGGAGCGCCAAGATCCTGACGACGCCAGACGCCCCGGAGCGCGGCGTGATCGAGGTCATCCACCACGTGCTTGGCGAAGCAGGCCTTACCGCTGCCGATCCGTCGATCATCATCCACGGCACGACCTTGGCGACAAATGCGCTGATCGAGCGCAAGGGCGCAAAAACCGCGCTGATAACGACCGAAGGGTTCCGCGACACAATCGAGATCCGACACGAAAACCGCTTTGAGCAATACGACGTTAATATCGATCTGCCTCCGCCGCTGGTCCCGCGCCGTCTCCGCTTTCCAGTGCGCGAGCGCATCGACGCCAATGGCCGGGTGTTGGTGCCGCTTGACAAGGCCGGTGTGGCGGCACTCGCTCCGCATCTCGGCGCGCGGGGGGTCGAGGCGGTCGTGGTCGGCTTTTTGCACAGCTTTGTCAATCCGGCGCATGAGCGGCGCGCCGGCGAGATCCTGGCCCGCCATCTTCCCGGCGTCCAGATCACCTTGTCGAGCGACGTATCGCCCGAAATGCGCGAATATGAGCGCTTTTCAACCGCTTGCGCGAACGCTTATGTTCAGCCGTTGATCGGCCGCTACATTGCCAATCTGGAGCGCTTGCTACGGCACCATGGGTTCCGTTGCCCGCTGTTTTTGATGCTGTCCGGCGGCGGGCTGACGACGGCCGAGACCGCCATCCGGTTTCCCGTGCGGCTCGTCGAATCGGGACCGGCCGGTGGTGCGATTTTTGCCGCCGAGATTGCTCGCCAATGCGCGCTGGACAAGGTGCTGTCCTATGACATGGGCGGCACTACCGCAAAAATCTGCTTGATCGACGATCTCAAACCGCAGACCGGCCGCGCTTTCGAGGTCGCCCGCGTCTACCGGTTCAAGAAGGGCAGTGGCCTGCCGTTGCGCATTCCTGTCATTGAAATGGTCGAGATTGGCGCCGGCGGCGGCTCGATTGCCCGCGTCGATCAACTCAAACGGATCACCGTCGGCCCCGACAGCGCCGGCGCCGATCCGGGCCCGGCCTGCTACGGCCGCGGTGGTGCCGAGCCGAGCGTCACCGACGCCGACCTTGTGCTCGGCCGCATCGATCCGACCGGGTTCTCGGGCGGCCGCATGGCGCTCGACCGCGCCGCCGCCGAGATGGCATTGCGCCGCGATGTCGCGACACCCTTAGCCTTGTCTGTGGAATTGGCGGCGCTGGGGGTCAGCGAAATCGTCGACGAGAATATGGCAAACGCCGCCCGTGTCCACGCGATTGAAAGCGGCAAGGACGCCCGCCAGCGAACCCTCGTCGCCTTTGGCGGTGCTGCCCCGCTGCATGCGGCGCGGCTTGCCGAAAAGCTCGGCCTCGACCGGGTGCTGGTGCCGTCTTACGCCGGGGTCGGGTCGGCGGTCGGCTTTCTGCGTGCGCCCATCGCCTACGAGATCGTGCGCTCGGCCCTGCAACGGCTCGAGGCGTTCGACGCCGAGGCAGCCAATGCGCTGATGGCCGGCATGCGCGCTGAGGCCGAAGCGATCGTCCGCCGCGGCGCGCCCGCCGCGCCGCTCGCCGAGACCCGCTCCGCGTTTATGCGCTATCGAGGCCAGGGGCACGAAATCGCTGTGCCGTTGCCGACCCGCGCTTACCGCAGCAACGACGCCGCAATGCTGCGCGCAGCGTTCGAGGATGCCTATCGCCGGCTCTACCACCGCATCATCCCTGACGTCGAAGTCGAAGTGTTGAGCTGGGTCTTGCTGCTGTCGGCACCACCCCCGGCGGAGCCTGCCTCGCCCCCGCGGGCATCGCAATCCCACACGCCGAGGCCCGCCCGCACGCGTCCGGTCTTTGACCCCGAATTGGGCGAATTTGTCTCCATACCGATCCACGAGCGCCGCGATCTGAAGCCCGGCGCCCGTATCCCCGGTCCCGCCGTGATCGTCGAAGACGAAACCTCGACCGTCGTGACCCGCCTGTTTGCCGCGCACATCGATCCGTTCGGCTATATCGAGCTGACGCGCACCGCGGCCACGTGATTGAGGGGAGGTTATGGTTGGTTAGCCGATAACCGAGGTGCCGCGCGGGTGGGGCAGTAACTACAGGTCGGAACAACGCCAAGCGTATAAGCCTTCGAGAAAGACATTTGCGACCGTAGCCTTGCACCCCTCGGTCATAGCCAGCTGATGAAAGGGTGCGCCTCCGAGCGGGTTTCGACGAAGCGATGCGACACCACACGGCCCTCCGTGACTAAGCCCGCGGTCCCTCCATCTGATATAATGCGTAATCGATCAGATAATCGCTCTGCTGTCACGTTCTGACGGCCGGCGGCTGCATCTCATTCCCGAAAGTCTGTCCGGGGGTCGCAACGACGAGCACCGAAATCGCAAGAACGTCACGCTTACAGCAACAGGCAGAGTTTGCGTGGATCTATTTGAGTTTGCAGCAGCCGAGCGGCGCGCTCTTCATCGGCGCGTTGCGGTCAATGCGCGACATGGAATAGCCGCGGCCACAACCCAATGAGACCGATGACGATCAGGTAAATCGCGACGACATAATTGAGCAAGCGCGGCATCAGGAGGATTAAGATGCCGGCAATCAGCGCGACCAGGGGCTGGATCACGACGATATCGAATGTCATCGGGCGGACTCCTGCGCAAGGTGAGGGCTATCCCATCAGTGTGCTGCTACGCTGGAAGAAAACGGCGTTGCCGAGTCCAAGGGATCAGTCGTGAGCGCGCCCGCGCATCGCGCGCCAGATGCGTTCGGGGGTAGCGGGCATCGCCACGTCGGTGACGCCGAGCGGCGCAAGCGCGTCGAGGATCGCGTTCATCACCGTCGGCGTCGACGCGACAGTGCCGCCTTCCCCGACCCCCTTGGCGCCCAGCGGGTTCGTCGTGCTCGGAACGGGACTGAAATCAACCGTGACCCGCGGCAACGTGTCGGCGCGCGGGATGC
>JAFAHP010000036.1 GCA_019237175.1 Alphaproteobacteria bacterium | reverse complement strand
CCAGCAAGGCGGAGAGCGCGCCGAACATCGCATAACCGTCATCGGCGCCGCCCCGGCCGTAGAGCTTGTCGCCTTCGAGACGCGGGGTCCATGGCCCGAAACCATCAGCCCAGCCTTCCATCTCGGGCTGCTTGTCGAGATGGCCGTAGAGCAGCACCGTGTCCTTCCCCTCACCCGGCGCGTCGATCAGGATGACCGGCGTGCGTCCCGGCAATCTGGCGACCTCGAGGGACGCGCCGGGTAGCATGGTCAATTTCGCCCGCGCCCAGCGCTCGAACAAACCGACTGCCTCGTCCATATAGCCGTGGGCCGCCCAGTCGGGATCAAAAGACGGCGATTTGTTTGGGAGCCTGATGTACTCAACGAGGGTCGGAACGATCTCGTCGCCCCAAAGCTGGTCGATGAATTTGCTCGCCCTCGTGACATCCAGCATCGGACTGCTCCCGCGCTACATTTCCTCTTCTTATAGGATGAGGCGGGCACCGGGACAAAGGGGAGTGAACAAAAAGTCAACTGGCCAATCTATGCCGGCGCCGTCCAGCGGGGCAAAGCCGCGGGCGCTCGGCCTTGTCGTCGAAGCCTTCGTCCCATTCGAGCTTGCCCATCGGGTCGAGCAACCTTTTTGCCGCCGTCGCGCGATGAAGTCCTTGAGCGCCCTGGTGAAGGCCGGCTTTTTTGGTGCGCTCGCCGCTGAGTGCCAGCGCAAGGTCGAGCAGATCGGGAGCAATGAATAGACGTGTCATGGTGTGCGGTATTTCACACATCCGGGCAGGAGCTTGCGGCGTCGTCCCAGGGGTTCGCCTGCCGAAGTTGACGGCTTGGCTCGGCGACAATACCCTCAGGAGGATTACGGGTGGAGGTGCGGAATGGCCAAGATCGTCCTCGGGATCGCTACGTCACATACCCCGATGCTGAACACCCCGGCCAAGGATTGGCCGAGCTTTATCGACCGCGACGGAGTGCGCCAGTTTCTCGACAAGGAGGGCGATCCGGCCAGCTACGAGGAATTACTGACCCGCGCCGACCCCAGGGCGGCGCCGGAATTGACGCCGGGGCGCTTTGCCGCCCGGCATGACAAGGCCCAAGCGGCGGTTGAAGAGCTGAAGCGGGCTGTGCGCCGCGCCGAGCTCGACACGCTGATCATCGTCGGCGACGACCAGAAAGAGCTGTTCTACGAGGATCACCTGCCTTCCATTCTCGTCTATTACGGCGACACGATCCGCAACGTGCCGCTGTCATCCAACTTCAAGGGCCCGGAATGGTCACGTCTGGCCACCGCGCGCTATTACGAGGAGAAGGAGCCGCGCGATTACCCCGTCGACGCGCCGTTGGCGCAGCATCTGATCGGCGAGTTGGTCGACCGCGAGTTCGACATCTCCTCATCGAACGGCCTGCCGCCCGGGCACGGCGAAGGCCACGCGCACGCGTTCGTGCGCAAGCGGCTGATGGAAAACCCCGACCTGCCGGTCGTGCCGGTGTTTCTGAATACCTACTACCCGCCGAACCAGCCGACACCGGGGCGCTGCTGGAAGCTCGGCCAGGCGATCCGGGCGGCGGTGGAAAGCTACCCCGCCGACATGCGGGTCGGCATCGCCGGTTCGGGGGGCCTGAGCCATTTTGTCGTCGACGAGGAACTCGACCGCGGGATCATCGACGCGCTCAGGCGCAAGGACGGCACAGCGCTGCAGTCACTGCCGCGCAAAAAGCTCAATTCCGGCAGCTCGGAGATCCGCATGTGGATCGCGGTCGGTGGTGCGGTCGAGCATCTCGATATGGCCTGGTCGGATTATGTCCCGGGCTACCGTACCCCCGCCGGCTCGGGTACCGGTCTCGGCTTCGCCTACTTCCAGTGAAGTTCGACGATCGCTTCCCCCGGAACGGCCCGCCAGGGCCGGCCGTCCGGGGTCGCAATGACGGCGTGAATGCCTGTCATTGCGAGGAGCGGAGCGACGAAGCAATCTCGGGCCGGGTTGGGGCATGCGAGAACGGCCACCCAAGCGAGGTGACAAGATGAGTAAGCAGAGAGACAGTGAAGATCTGCTCCGCGTCGGCCCGGGTACGGCCATGGGCGAGATGATGCGGCAGTATTGGATCCCGGCAATAATGTCGTCGGAACTCGAGCGCGACGGCGCCCCGATGCGGCTTTTACTATTGAGCGAACGTTTGATCGCGTTTCGCGACAGCTCCGGCCGGGTCGCGGTCATGGACCATCGCTGCCCGCACCGCTGCGCGTCCCTATTCCTCGGCCGCAACGAGGAGAACGGCATCCGCTGCATCTATCACGGCTGGAAATACGATGCGGAAGGCAATTGCGTCGACATGCCGAACGCGCCGCCGCACCAGGACTTCAAGGGCAAGGTCAAGGCCAAGGCCTACAGGGTGGCCGAGCGCAACGGCGTGGTCTGGGTCTATATGGGCGCCCGCAAAGAGGCGCCGCCATTGCCGGCGATCGAAGCGGCCCTGATGCCCGAGGCCGAATTGCAGATCAATTTTGTGCAGCGCGAATGCAACTGGCTGCAGGCACTCGAGGGCGACATCGACACCTCGCATTTCGGCTTTCTGCATACCGGCAGCGTGCAGCCCGACGACGTGCCGCCGGACAGCCTGATGCGCTGGACGGTGACCAACCGGGCGCCGGAATATCACGTGAGCGACACCGGCTACGGCACTCTGTACTGCGCCTATCGTCCGGCGGAGCCGGGACAGACCTATTGGCGCTTTGCCAATTTCCTATTTCCGTTCTGGACGCAGACGCCGCAAGGCCCGTTCGACCGCGTCAACACCCGCGCTTGGGTCCCGATGGACGACACCCGCACGATGTTCGTGAGCTTGAGTTGGCGCGGGTCGCCGACGTCGATGCGCCCGTTGAAGAATGGGCAGATGGTGCCGGGCTCGCGATTGGGCTTCGACTATTTGCCGAATACGAC
>JAFAHP010000005.1 GCA_019237175.1 Alphaproteobacteria bacterium | reverse complement strand
CTCGGTTACCAGGCGATACGCAACGGCGACTCGGCGATCGTTGTCGCCGGCGGGCAGGAGAGCATGAGCCAGGCGCCGCACTGCATCCATCTCAGGAACGGCGTCAAGATGGGCGACACCGAGCTTATCGATACGATGATCAAGGATGGGTTGTGGGACGCCTTCAACGGCTATCACATGGGCAATACGGCCGAAAACGTCGCACAGCGCTGGCAAATCACCCGCGAGCAACAGGACGAGTTTGCCGCCGGCTCGCAGGCAAGGGCGGAAGCCGCACAAAAAGCGGGGCGCTTTAAAGACGAGATCGTCCCGGTCAAGATTGCGACCCGCCGAGGCGAGACGGTCGTCGATACCGATGAGCATCCCAAGCACGGCACCACGGTCGAGGTGCTCGCAAAACTGCGCCCGGCCTTTGACAAGAACGGCACCGTGACCGCGGGCAACGCCTCCGGCATCAATGACGGGGCCGCCGCGGCCGTGCTGATGACTGCTGAAGAGGCGGCAAAACGCGGTGTTAAGCCGCTCGCCCGCATTGTGTCCTGGGCGACAGCCGGCGTCGACCCTGCGATCATGGGTACCGGACCGATCCCGGCCAGCCGCATGGCGCTCAAAAAAGCCGGTTGGAGCACGGACGACCTCGATCTCGTCGAAGCCAACGAGGCGTTTGCCGCCCAGGCTTGCGCGGTCAACCAAGACCTCGGCTGGCATACCGGTAAGGTCAACGTCAACGGCGGCGCCATCGCGCTCGGCCACCCGATCGGGGCATCGGGCGGGCGGGTGCTGGTGACCCTGCTCTACGAGATGCAGCGGCGCAACGCGAAGAAGGGGTTGGCAACCCTGTGCATCGGCGGCGGGATGGGGATTGCCATGTGCCTCGAACGCGATTAGCCCGCGGGGCTAGTCCCACGAGACCAGGACACAGGGAGGGACGCATGGCGAGGGTAGCGGTGGTCACCGGCGGGACCCGAGGGATTGGCCGCGCGATTTCGATAGCGCTGAAGGATGCCGGTTATCGGGTCGCGGCGACTTATGGCAGCAATGATGCGGCGGCGCAGCAATTCAGCGCCGAGACCGGCATCCCGATCTTCAAATTTGACGTCTCCGATTTCCAGGCCTGCGCCGAAGGCGTCAAGGCAATCGAAGCCGCCCTCGGGCCGGTCGAGGTCCTGGTCAACAATGCCGGCATTACGCGCGACGCAACCATGCACCGGATGAGTTACGAGCAGTGGAATGCGGTCATCCAAACCAACCTGTCGTCATGCTTCAACATGTGCCGCCAGGTTATCGAAGGAATGCGGGCGCGCGGTTTTGGCCGGATCGTCAATATCGGCTCAATCAACGGCCAGGCCGGACAATACGGCCAAGTCAACTATGCCGCGGCAAAATCGGGCATCCACGGCTTTACCAAGGCGCTGGCGCAGGAGAGTGCCACGCGCGGCATCACCGTGAACGCGGTGGCACCCGGCTATGTCGACACCGAAATGGTGCGTGCGGTCCCAGCCGACGTCCTTGAAAAAATCATCGCCCGCATTCCGGTCGGCCGGCTTGGCCGGGCCGAGGACATTTCGCGCACGGTGCTGTTCCTCGTCGCCGATGATGCCGATTTCATCACGGGCTCGACGCTATCGATCAATGGCGGACAGCACATGTATTGAGCGCGCTGGTCACGCGTCGGGCGTTGCTGGCCCTGCCGGTGCTGCGCGTGGCTTCACCGGCACCCGGGTCGGTCGCAGCTGACGCGAACCTCGAATATCGCAACGGCCGTCTGAACTGGCCGGGGGTTGAGACGCGCGCGACGGTCGGACGGAACGGCGTTGCCCAGCACAAGACCGAGGGCGACGGCGCCACGCCAGCGGGCACCTTCCCGCTGGTCGGCGCCTTCTATCGTGCCGATCGCCTTCCCCCGCCGCACACTAGGCTGCAATTGCGGGTATTGTCGCCGAGCGACGCCTGGGTCGACGATCCCGCCGACGCCAATTACAACCGCCTCGTCTCGTCGCCTTATCCGGGCCATACCGAAGCGATGTGGCTCGACGATGCCGTCTACGATCTCCTGGTCGTCATTGGGTACAACATGTCACCGATCGTCCCCGGGGCGGGAAGTGCGATCTTTCTCCACATCGCACGCCCGGATTTCTCGCCGACGGCGGGATGCGTCGCGATTGAGAAGGCCGCGCTCATCGGCCTGATGCCGCTGCTCGGGCCGCACAGCACGATCGCGATCCACCGCTAAGTGAGGACGACGGTCTCGCGGGCCAAGGCGCTAGTCCGAATGTTGGCGGTTGTTCGCGCGGTCTTTGCCCGATCGACGACAAGAGGGTTCGAACTGGCGCGATCATTGCTCTAAAAGCCATCGACCCGGGCTTTCTGAAAGAAACGCCTCGCAATGCGAATCCAACCATCGTCGTTCCCGGATATTCCCGAACTTGTTCCGGGGGTAGGCCCGAAACCCATCAACCCCTGCATCGCAACTCATCCCCTCCCAACCCTCCCATCAAGGGGAAGGACACACTCATGGTTACAGGGTCTTATTGCGCGCTCCCCCCTTCGTTAAGGGGGCGCCGGGTCGGGGTGCGTGGCCTTTATGCTCATGCCATCGGGTTTCACCTGCGAGGCTTCGTCGCTGGCGTAAGCCGCTGAAGGCGGCCGGAGCAGAACGAAAATATGGCTGAACCACGCGCAGAGGCGATCGACGACAGTCGCCGGCCAACCGCCGCCGGACAATGGCAACGCACGTTATGGGCGATGGTCGGCATCCAACTCGTCATGACAATGTCTTTTTCGATGCTGACCCCGATCATGCCGCTCTACTTGCCGGTTCTCGGCGTGCACTCGGAGAGTGCGGTGGATTTGTGGGCCGGGATCCTCGCTGGCGTCACCTCGTTTGTGGCGGCTTTTGCCTCGCCGCTATGGGGGCGGCTTGCCGACCGCCATGGGCGCAAATTGATGCTGTTGCGGTCGAGCCTCGCTGTCGGGATTTTTGCCGGGCTAATGGGTGTGGCGGGCAATGTCTGGCAGCTTTTCGCGTTCAGGGCGTTCATGGGGGTCTTCGCGGGCTTTTCCAGCACCGCGATCGCGCTGGTCGCGGGCCAGGCTCCTGAAGACCGCCTCGGCTACGCGCTCGGCTGGCTAAGCACCGGCCAGCTCGTCGGCTCGCTGGTCGGTCCGTTGCTCGGCGGGGCGCTGGCGGACCTCACCGGCAGCTACCGGATCCCGTTCTACTGCACCGCGGCGACGATCCTGGTGTCGACTGGGTTTGTCTGGTTCGGGGTGCACGAGCGCTTTGTCGCCGCACCGCAGGGACGCGGCCGGCGGGCGCTCTTGAGCGGCCTGATCGCCGTGGCGCGCTCGCCGGGACTGCTGGCGTTGTTTTTTGTGTTGCTGATGGCGCAGTTCGGGGTCCGCACGGTGCAACCGGTAGTGACCCTGTACGTCAAGGAGATGCTGGGTTCGCGGCCGGATCTCGCGACGTTGAGCGGCGTCGCCTTTTCGATCACCGGGCTCGCCAATGTCTTCGCTGCACCCTTTTTAGGCAACAAGAGCGATGTCATCGGTTATCGCCGGGTGTTGCTGATTGCATTGCTGGGGGCGAGCCTCACGACCCTGCCGCAAGCTTTCACCCACAGCTATTGGGTGTTCACCGCTCTGCGATTTGCTGTCGGATTGTTTATCGGCGGAATATTGCCGACGGCAAATGCCCTCGTCGGACGCCTCGTGCCGCGGGCGCAGCGCGGCACGGTTTACGGCATCACTTCCTCGGCGATGTTTCTCGGCAACTCATTGGGACCGCTGAGCGGGGGTGCGGTGGCGGCGGCGTTCGGCCTCTCCTGGGTATTTCTGGTGACCGCCGTAGTGCTGGTCGCCAATCTGATCTGGGTCTATTACCGGGTCCCGGAATATGTCGAGGGCGCGGAGCGAGCCGAAGCGCCGGCGCGCTGATGGTGCCGGTGTCATCCCGTCGACAAGCGCTCTTTGAGCTTATGGAGCGGGTGAAGGGAATCGAACCCTCGTCAGAAGCTTGGGAAGCTCCTGCTCTGCCATTGAGCTACACCCGCGCCGCCCGCAGATTCTAGCGGATCGGCGGCGACCCAGGAAGTGCTTTCGTATCACGCATGCTCGGCAGGCGTCGCACGAAGTAGGGCGGATCAGCGCAGCGTAATCCGCCATCGCATGCTGAGGCGGCGGGTTACGCCTTCGGCTAACCCGCCCTACAAGCTCCTTAACCGCCCTTTGCCGGAGGGTCGCAGGGAACGGTCCCCATATCCGCGGGCAGGCACACCTCGAGGATTTCGACATCATCGGAGGTGCGGATCTCGTTGTGCTTCATCCCGCCGGGGATAAAGCACGAGTCGCCAGATTCGAGCCGGCATTGGGTTCCGTCCTCGAATTCAAGCTCGACAGAGCCCTTCAGCGCATAGACGAACTGGCCGTCGCAGACATGGTAATGCCAGCCGGTCGGCTCCGTCATGCCGGTGATCGCCCGCATGACTTGCGCCCGCATCCAGCCGCCGCTGGCGTTGGTCACGCCGAGATCACGGTATTTGAAGAAAGTGCGGCGGCCTTCGACATAATCGGGCGTCTTGGCGCTGGTCACTGCGGCCTTCATCTTTGGTTTGGTTTCGCCCGCCGGCCGCTCCAACGTCCCTGCATCTGCCATCGGTTCCTCCCGTCGATCGGATCGCCGCCATCATAGCAGCTTCCGCCCCGCCGGTGCTATCCTGCCCGCCGCTTCTAACCAGGAGGATCGGAATGGCGAACATACCCGGTGCGGTAACCGACCCCAGCCGTGTACGCGGCGAAAATGTCGAGCTCAAAAGCGGCGGCGATACGATTACCGGCTATCTGGCGCGGCCGAGCCAGTCCGGCAATTACCCCGGCATCGTTGTGATCCACGAAGCCTTTGGTCTCGTCGAGCACATCCGCGACATTGCCCGGCGCTTTGCCAATATCGGCTACAACGCGCTGGCCCCC
>JAFAHP010000344.1 GCA_019237175.1 Alphaproteobacteria bacterium | reverse complement strand
TGGTCTCGACAAAGGGGTTGGTGGCGTCGATGAGAACACGACCGTTCCACGCGGGCAGGCCGCGCAAGGCCGGCCCGACGTTCCTCCACGGCACTGCGAGCAGCACGTAATCCAGGCTGGCCGCCTCCGCAACACTCGCCGAAGAGGCGCCCGTACCAAGCTCGCTCACCTTGTCGGCAAGCGCGCCGGGACCGCTCCGACTGCTCAAGACAATCTGATGTCCGCGGGCAAGTGCCTCGCGCGCAACCGCAAGCGCGACCTCACCTGCGCCAATAGTCCCGATCTTCATCGGCCGGTCCTTTCGAATTTTAGAGAAGCCCAATCCTCCGCTACGCCGCTCCCTTGTCGGAAGCGCTGCCGCCATAGCTAGTTTTGAAAACACACTTGTCAAGTGACCAAGATCGGCTATGGGGATGCCGTCGCGGGGCCCCGCACAGGCGACGGTGGAACGGTGCCGGATCACTGGTTCGCAAGCCGAGCGGTAGACGCGATTTGTCCTAAAGCACGTTGACAGTTTTAAAAACACACCTATAATCACTACCATCGTTTCCTGCGACGAAAGATACGAGGCCGATATGGAGGCGACGTCGGCGGATCGATGGCGACGCCGGCCGATCTGATGGTGCATGCAGCCAGGCTACTGGCGCCCTACGAGCGCCCTGCCGAGATCATAATTGTGGATGCGCTGCCGGCCGCCTCGACCGGCAAAATCCTTGAGCACCGATTGGCTGACGCGGCTCACGATGGGGCCATTGGAAAGGTATAGGAGGCTGATTTGCAAAACAAAATTGCCACCGCGGCGGTGATCGGAGCGGGCGACTTTATTGGCGCGGCCATCGCCAAGAAGTTCGCATCCGAAGGGTTTACTGTCTTTGCCGGCCGCCGCCATGGTGACAAGTTGGCGCCACTGGTTGCAGAGGTCACGGCAGCGGGTGGGCACATCGTCGGGCGCTCGCTCGATGCGCGCAACGAAGAAGAGATCTCCGCGTTCCTGCAGGAAGCCGACGCAACGGCACCGCTCGAGGTCTGCGTCTTCAACATCGGCGCCAACGTCAATTTTCCGCTGCTCGAGACCACCGAGCGGGTGTTCCGCAAGGTCTGGGAAATGGCTTGTTATGCAGGCTTCCTGACTGGCCGCGAGGCGGCGCGATTGATGCTTCCGCGCGGTCGCGGCAACATTTTTTTCACGGGCGCCACCGCCGGCCTCCGCGGCGGCGTCGGCTATGCCGCCTTTGCCAGTGCCAAGTTCGGTCTGCGCGCGGTGGCGCAGAGTGCCGCGCGCGAACTCGGCCCTAAGAATATCCACGTCGCCCATCTGGTAATCGACGCCGGAGTCGACACCGCATGGGTGCGCGAGCGGATCAAGGCGCGGGAAGGTGAGGCAGCCCTCACCAATCTCGATCCGGGGCGGCTGATGCGGCCGGCCTCGGTCGCCGAGGCCTATTGGCAGATTTATCAGGAACCGCGCGACGCCTGGTCGTTCGAACGCGAGATCCGGCCCTTCGCAGAGAGATGGTGAAGCGATGCCTAAAGTCGAGTTCCACTTCGATTTCGGCAGCCCCAACGCCTATCTGGCGCATCTGGTGATCCCGGAAATCGAGCAGCGGACCGGTGCGAAATTCGAGTATGTGCCGGTGTTGTTGGGCGGTGTTTACAAACTGACGGGCAACCGGTCGCCCGCCGAGAGCCTCCTCGGTATCAAGAACAAGCCCGAATACGAGCGCCTCGAGACGGCGCGTTTCTTGAAGCGGCACGGGATCACTCGCTTCCGGCAGAACCCGTTCTTCCCGGTCAATACCTTGACCATCATGCGCGGCGCCATCGCAGCCCAGAGATTTGGCGTGTTCGAGCGCTATGTCGACGAAATCTACCGGCATATGTGGGCGGAGCCAAAAAAGCTCGACGATCCAGCGGTTTTGGGGGCTGCCCTGCTGGAATCCGGGTTCGATGCCGAGCGATTTGAGGAGCTGATCCAGAACGCCGAGGTCAAGGCGCGGCTCATCGACAATACCGAGCGCTCGGTCGCGCGCGGCACCTTCGGGTCGCCGACCTTTTTTGTCGGCGACGAGATCTTTTTCGGCAAGGACCGGCTGCGCGATGTCGAGGAACTGATCTTGGCAACGGGCTAGGGACGGGAACTTAAAGCAACGTACTGCCTATTTTCGGTCATGCCCGCGAAGGGGGGCACCCAGGAGCAACCGGCG
>JAFAHP010000164.1 GCA_019237175.1 Alphaproteobacteria bacterium | reverse complement strand
TTGTGTTTTGCATCTCCGCACCAACGTCCTGAACTGCTCGCTTCGGTTGGGCGCCGTTCTTTGAGCCGATCCTTTTGCTCGGGAGACGCGAGGCTGGTGCCCCGGAGGTGGATCTGATCCTGCGGCCTGCCGCTTAGGAAGCGGTTGCTCGTCGCTGAGCGGCCAGGGCGAGCCGATCAGAGACATCCTGTTCCAGCGCCAAGCCGTCCGCATGAGGGTCGCACTCAGACGCTCGCCGAACCGGCGGCTGGGAGTGCCGTCTCCGCCGCGGTCAGGGTGCGCGAGCGAGCGCCTTGATCGTGGCCGGCCGAGCGGCGCTCTCCCGATCGACGCCGGCACGCGCCACGCCGGCCCGTCTTTCCGCGAGCAACAGCCGCGCATAATGGGGCAGCGGGAGTTGTGAGCGCAATTCAGTTCGGCTTCACCCTCTAAGGCCCAGGCGAGAACCGAGCTGCCAGGTCGTGCCGGCCGACCAATCAATACTTCAGTGCGCTGGTAGTTTACTGTCGCCTACGGCGGTCAAACGCTCTTCCCATCCTGCCGGCAGTTTGTCTTTGTTATCCGTGACAAACTCATTAACCGTGCCGTTTGGATGGTTTTTCTTCCACTTGACGTATAAATGGTGCACCACCATTCCGCCTGCGCAACCGCCAAAAATACCGAGAAACGTGTGGTGAGCCATGTGTCCCGCGACGGCGCCCAACGCCGCGCCTTTGAGACAACCTGCCGCGTTGGCGGTTTGAACCATCAGCAAACAAGCCGCAGCACTTGCTAATATGAAGCGCTTCATTGGACATCTCCCCTCAGCTCGGCAGGCTCCTTCCGACCGACCATTTACATCGGGCCCGGCGACCGCCTAAGTTCTAGACTAGACTAGCTTAGCATTACGAGCGCAACTAGAGTAGCGGGTAGTCCGCATGCAGAACTCGACCTCTCCCCGAGTCGCGATTCTCGGGTTTTCGATCGAATGCAACAAATTCGCGCCGTCCGCGACCCGCGCGCATTTCACCGCGCGCACCTATCTCGAAGGCGATGCGATCGCCGCCGAGGCGCGCATGCCGGCGCCGCGGATGCTGGCCGAGACGCCCGGGTTCGTCGCGGCAATGGACGCCTCAGGGCCGTGGACGCCGGTCGGCATCGCTCTCGCGATGACCGAACCCAACGGCCCGGTCGAGCACGAATTTTTCATCGAGTTGATCGACACGATCGAGCGCCGTTTGCGCGCGGCGCTGCCCGTCGAAGCGGTCTATGTCTGCTCGCATGGTGCCGCGCTGACGACCGAGGAGGATGACCCCGACGGACTGTTGTTCGAGCGGGTGCGTGAGATCGTCGGGCCTGGTGTGCCGATTGCCGCGACCCTGGACCTGCATGCCAATGTGTCCGAGCGGATGGTGCGGTCCATCGACGCTTTTATCGGGTATCGCACCAACCCCCATCTCGATATGCGTGAGCGCGGTGCAGAGGCGGCCTCTGCGATCCGCGAGATGCTTGCCGGGCTGCGCCCGCAAGCGGCGTTCATCCGATTGCCGATCGTGCCGCCGACCGTGACCTTGCTGACCGCGGCCGGGCCCTATGCCGAAATGATCGATCTCGGCCAGCGGCGGATGACGCCCGAGATCCTGAACGTGTCGGTGATGGGCGGGTTCGCTTTTGCCGACACCGCCGACAACGGTCTTGCCGTGGTCGTGACCGCTCGCCATGACAAGTCCGCTGCCGAAGCCTTGGCCCGAGAAATCGCCGAGCTCGGCTGGGCCAATCGGGCGCGGTTCTATCCGCGGCTGACCCCGCTCGACGAAGCGGTCGAAAAGGCCGTCACGGTCGGACGCGACCGGTCATCACCGGCTTTGGCTTTTGCCGATGTTGCCGACAATCCGGGCGGCGGCGGACGTGGCAATACAACTTTCCTGTTGCGCGCGTTCTACGAGGCCGGGGTCGCAGATGCCTTGCTCGGGGTCTTCTACGATCCACCACTTGCCGCCGAAGCGCATGGCTACGGGCTTCATTACCGGTTCGATGCCCGCTTCAACCGCGAGGAAATGACCAAATTCTCCGACCCGTGGACGGCACCAGCGCGGGTCGCGGCGTTGACCGACGGCAACTGCATCGGCCG
>JAFAHP010000230.1 GCA_019237175.1 Alphaproteobacteria bacterium | reverse complement strand
TTTTGCCGAGGTGACCCCCGAGCGCTGCACCGTGCTGGCAAACGAGGCGATACCCCCCGAGGAGCTCGATCGAGGGGCCATCGAGTCCGAATTACAGATCATCCATGGCAATTTGCCGAGCTTGCACGAGCGGATCGCGCGCGCCTCGGGCACCGAGCGTGAGCGGCTTTTGATCGAATTATCCGGGCTCGAACGCGATTCCGCCGTCGCCCAGGCGAAACTGCAGGCACTTGCCGAGGTCACCCCGCATTAGCGACTGGTGAAACGCCGACCCGGCCTGCGCCAAAGTGACGAGACGAACTCCGCTGCGGGACCGGGACCCACCCGAGTAGTGGGGCAGCCCCTTCACATGCCAGACTTGGCTGACACCGGGCTCCCCGGTGTCAGCCACACAAAAGCCCGGTCCTAGTAGCCTTGGGGCTCGCCAGTGGATGGGTCGAGGATCAGCCGATCGTTGTCTCCCCGCCCGAAATCGAACATGTTCGTCAGCGGGCCTGCGATCTGGTCGGATGAGCCCCCGCCAATCTGGCCGGTGCCCCAATTGTCCTCGATAAAACGCAGGATCGAACTTTGGTCGGTCAGCGTGTGGTCGACAAAGTTCTCCCTGGCGTAGGGCGAGATCGTGACCAGCACAAGGCGCGGACCGTAGCCGCACCGGCCTTGAATCGCACCGAGGGGTGTGCCGTTTCCGCATTTTCCGGGCGCATTCAGCTGATCACTATTGGCGAGCGACGAGGTGTTGAGCACCGCCGATGCGTTGACGATCGGGCTCATCTGATGGTCGTACCAGCCGTCGGAATCGTCATAAGTGATCACGATCGCTGTGCTCTTCCAAAACGGCGATTGCATGATCGCGTTGACCGTATTGACCAAAAATGGTTGCTCCAACAGCGGATCGGAATAACCGGCATGACCGTCGTTGGCGGCGATCGCCTTGAGGATGCTGACCGATGGCAGGTTGCCCGCCTTCAGCGCGGTGAAAAAGTCATTCAGATCGTATTGATGATTGGCCGGACCGGCATGACCGATCTCCGAGATCGAATTCGGGCGGGTATGGGTCGGGTTGGCAGTGGAGGCAAAATATTGGAACCACGCGTGATGCGGGATGTAGTCGTGGGTTGGCCCGCCATTGGCTGCGCTCGCCGGGCTCGACCGATTACAGCCTGTCGTCCCGTTCGGGTTTACGATCGACAGGTTGAAGCCGCCCATGAACGCGCCCCAGGTCACCCCTCTGGCGTTCAACAGATCGCCAATGTTTTGGCCCCCGAGCCGGACGGTTGGGCTGCCGGAACAGGCATCGCCGGTCGGATCGAGGTCGCCGACCATCGTTCCCACCCCGTTTTTGACCGCCGCAACCTTCGGCGACGATGCCGAGGGCGTCGCCGGATAGGTGTTGCCGGCAATCAGATTTAGCGCGCCTGGGGTCGATGGTCCGAAAGTCGTCCCAAAGAAATTATCGCTTATCGTATAATGTTGCGCATAGTTCCACATCGCTGTGACGGTATTACCGTCGAAGTAACCCATCACCAGACCCACACCTTTTCCGTAGTCGAAACCACCGCAATTATCCGAGCCGGTGTTGGCAGGAAAAGCGTCCATCAGGCCTTGGTCAAAAGCGGCCTGTTCGGCGCCGTAATTGTGATCCTGATCGCAAGTAGAGGCTTGCGAGCGGTCGAGGCGAAACGGGTTGATCGCATTTGAGCCATTGGCCGAGTTCAGGGAATTCGGATTTCGCGTCAGCAGGACGCCGTCGGGCTGTCCGTCGACAAGGGTGCCGAGCCCGTCGACCGTGGGCGTATCCGATGTCGCATTGAAGGGGGGCTCGCCCGCCGGATTGAGCGCGGTTGGATAGGTCGCAAAGTAATGGTCGAACGAGACATTCTCTTGAAAGATGACAACAAGGTGCCGGATTGGCGTGGCGGTGTTGCGGTCGTTGCCGCCGTCGGCATAGGCGTTCGGTGGCGACGCCATCATCGCCAGCATACAGAGACCGGCCGCCCCCAGCGCGAATTCGGCAAAAGGCATCAACGTGCGGCGATGTCGCATTGGGTATCCTCTGAGTTGA
>JAFAHP010000208.1 GCA_019237175.1 Alphaproteobacteria bacterium | reverse complement strand
CGCGGCGCTCGTAGCGTCGGGCGGGCGTGTTGATCGGCTCGCTCAGCGGGGCGGCGGCAAACGATGCGGCGTGGCGCTCGGCGGGTGCGTTGGCGTAGAGGGTGGTGCGCTGGCGCGGCGTGCGGCGCAAACCGCGGATCAGCGCCTCCATCGCCACCGGCGGCATTTCCTGGCCGTGGACCGCACCGGCGGCGCGGGTGATGCTCTCGTTCATCAGCGTGCCGCCCAAATCGTTGGCGCCGGCCTCGAGGCAGAACGCCGCACCGCCGCTGCCCATTTTGACCCACGAGGTCTGAATGTTGGTGATCGCGGGATGCAGCACCAGCCGGGCGACGGCGTGCATCAGCACCGCCTCGCGCCAAGTCGCACCGCGGCGGGCGCGGCCCTTCAGATAGATCGGCGTTTCCATCGGCACAAACGGCAACGGCACGAACTCGGTAAACCCGCCGGTCCGCTGTTGCAACGCGCGGATGCGTAAGAGGTGCCGTGCCCAATGCTCGTAGCGCTCGACATGGCCGTACATGATCGTCACCGTGCTCTTGAGGCCGACACCGTGGGCGGCTTCCATGACCTCGAGCCACTGCCCGGTCTTGATCTTGTCGGGGCAGATCACGGTGCGGACCTCGTCATCGAGGATCTCGGCCGCCGTACCCGGCAGCGAACTCAACCCCGCGTCCCTCAGTTCGCGCAAAAAATCAGGGACGCTGCGAGCGAGGGTCTTCGCCCCTTGCCAGATTTCGAGCGGTGAGAAGGCATGGACGTGGATGCCGGGCACCGCCTCCTTGATCGCGCGGCACACCGTCAGATAGGTGGCGCCGGTATATTCGGGATGGATGCCGCCCTGCAGGCAGACCTCGGTGGCGCCGCGCTCCCATGCTTCCTCGACCCGGCGCCGGATCTCGGCCAGATCGAGGTCATAGGGCCGGCCGCGCAAGTTTTCGCTGAGCTTGCCCTTTGAAAAAGCGCAAAACTGGCAGCGGAAATAGCAAACGTTGGTGTAGTTGATGTTGCGGGTGACAACATAGCTGACAGTGTCGCCATTGACCTGCCGGCGCAGCCGGTCGGCGGCCTCGCAGACTTGCGCAAACGCGGCGCCGCGAGCGCGGAAGAGACGGACGATGTCGGCTTCGGAGAGGGTCTCGCCAGCCGCGGCTTGGTCGAGGATTTCGCCAAGTTGCCCCTCACCCTCCCGCTGCGCGGGCCCCTTGCTCTCCCCGCGGACGCGGGGAGAGGGGCTTCGCGCGGTCTTCTCCCTCGCCCCGCTTGCGGGGAGAGGGTAGGGGTGAGGGGCAATCTCAGGAGGCGGGCTGCCCGAGCCGGCGACCCAGAAATCGGGGCGGGCAAAGCCCTCGGCGTCCATCACTCGCAACACCGGCGCCCGCAACGCCGGATCGAGCCAGCGGTCGGGTGCCATTGCGTAGGCAGGGTAGACCGCCAAACGTGGAACCAGATACTTGCCCATGGCCGCCGTCTCACGCGCCAGCCGCTCGAGCGCCGGCCACGGCGCTTCGGGATTGACGTGGTCGCGGGTCACCGGCGACACCCCGCCCCAGTCGTTGATCCCGGCCATGACCATCTCAGCGAGTGCGGTGGGGTTCAGATTGGGCGGCGCCTGGATGTTCATGTCGGGTCCGAAGATCAGCCGGGCGACCGCAATCGTCCACAGTTGCTCGGCGAGGCTGGGCTCGGGGGCGCCCGCCATCCGCGTGCCAGGCTTGGCGCGGAAATTCTGAATGATGATTTCCTGAATGTGGCCGTAGCGATCCTTCAGATCGCGCAGCGCCAACAGCGCTTCGATCCGTTCACGCCGGGTTTCGCCGATACCGATCAGGATCCCCGAGGTGAACGGCACGGCGGCCTCGCCGGCCGCGGCGATCGTTGCAAGGCGCACCGCAGGGTCCTTGTCGGGCGAGCCGAAATGCGGCCCCCCGCGATGAGACAGGCGCTCGCTGGCGCTTTCCAGCATGATCCCCTGCGAGGCCGAGACCCCGCGCAGCGCCACAATATCGGCGGCGCTCATCACGCCCGGGTTCAGATGCGGTAAGAGCCCGGTTTCGCGCAGCACGAGCCCTGCCATTTCGGCGAGATATGACAGGGTGGTCTCGTGACCGAGCTTCGCCAGCGCAGCGCGGGCCGCCTCATATCGTAATTCGGGCTTGTCGCCGAGGGTGAACAGCGCTTCGTGACAGCCAGCCGCGGCACCCTTACGGGCAATCGCCAGCACCTCCTCGGCGTCGAGATAAATCGTCTCGCCCGGTCGCGGAGGATGCGCAAAGGTGCAATAATGACAGACATCGCGGCACAACTGGGTGAGCGGGATAAAGACCTTTGGCGAATAGGAGACGAGATCGCCGTGATCTCGGTCGCGCAGCGCTCTTGCCGCCGCCATCAGCGGTCGCAATTCGCTGGTATCACTCGCGCCCAGTGACAGCGCTTCGTCGGGCGCGAGCCGCTGTCCGGCTTGAGCCCGCTCCAAAATCGCGGCTAGGTTCATTTCTTGTCGTCTCCTAGAAACGCGCCGCAGCGAGCGGCCGCGCGGGCGTGAGGTTCGCAGCCAGGAGTGTCTGGGTGCGGGTCGACAATGGACGTTGCATCAGAACCGCAAGATCCTCGGGATTGTCGATATCGAGCGCAATGCCGGGCAAGCGCAGCACCGTCGGGCAGATACCTCGCTCCTCGGCAGCGCGTAGATGCGGAAAAAAGCTGTTGACGCCAAAACACAATGGTACCGCATCGGGCGGCGACACGAGGATCGCGTTTGAGCCGCCTTCGTCATGAGATGGGACGATCGTAAATGACGGCGCTGCGTGGTGCGCTGTGATGATTTGTTCGATCTCGCCCGAGGTGACGAGGGGTATGTCCCCGGGTAGGGTCAGCATGGCGATATCGGGATCGGCGGCGAGCATCCTGGCGGTTGCCGTGACGGCGCCGGTATGGCCGCCACGGGCACCTTCTGCGACGATGCGCGCGCCGTAGCGCCGTGCTAACTGGCCCGCCCCCCGGTCGACGGTGACGACAATCACGCCGGCCAGTCGCGCCGTGGCAGCAAGCGCCGCCAACACATCCTCGAGCATCGCCAGCGCCAGCGCTTTGCGCACCGCGGGCTTCAGCAGCGGCGCCAGGCGCTCTTTAGCCCGGTCACGCTCCTTGACCGGCACGACCCCCCAGACAGCCATCCTCATACGCCTTGGCCGGCCATTAAGACTACTCGCGCCAATGCCTCGCGATCGGCAATATTCTCCATCAGCGTCCGAGTCACGGTCGTCGCGGCGTCGAGGCCGCCGACCCCGGCGAGATCGGCCTCATCGATAATATAATGGTCGAGAATGTCGCGGTAATGGCGGGCGACCGAGCCAGCGTCGACCGGCATACCCAATTCGGCCATCATCTTGGCGGTCGGACCCTTGACCGCCCTGCCGTCGATGATCGGCGAAACCGCCACTACCGGTGCTCGACACGCGCGCAGCGCGTCACGCACACCCTCGAGAGCGAGGATCGGATCGATGCTGATCAGCGGGTTTGACGGACAGATCACCACCATGCGCAGATCGGCGTCGGCCAGCGCCGCGACAAAGTCGGGCTGCGGACGAGCGGCGCCTGCCCCGTCAAAGACGATCGTGCGCACCGAAGGGGCACACCGCCGGCGCACAAAATAATCCTGGAAATCGAGCCAACCTTCGTCGGTCAGCAGCCGCGTGCGCACCGGATCGTCGCTCATCGGCAGCAATCGCGAGGAAATCCGAAGACGGTGGCGGAAATCGTCGGTGATCGCCGACAGGCTTTCGCCGGCTCGCCGGCGCCGGGTGCGCTCGACATGGGTGGCAAGGTCCCCGTCGCCAAGCTTGAACCAGGTCTCGCCGCCAAGAGCTTCGAGCGCACCCATAAAGGTCCAGGTCTCGTCCCGGCGGCCCCAGCCTGTCTCGGGGTTGTCGATGCCGCCGAGCGTGTACAGCAGAGTGTCGAGATCAGGCGAGATCTGGAGTCCCAAATGTTCGAAATCGTCGCCCGTGTTGGCTACGACCATCAGCGTCCCGGGCGGTAAAACACGGGAAAGACCCAATGCCAGCTTGGCTCCGCCGATCCCGCCAGAGAGTGCCAAGACGAAGCCGTGGTCCGCTGTCATCGGAACAGATCGTGCTCTGCCGGACGGATCAATGAAGCCCCCGGCGCATTCGGCGCCGACCACGCCATCCCGCGCACCAGAACCATCGGCAGGGCCTCGTCGGCCTGACCCATCAGCAACCCGGCAGCAGCGGCGATCTCGTCGGCGAACCCCGTTTCAGTCACCCGCAGCTCTCGCCCGAAGAGGTCAGGCCGCCCGCGCATGTCGATCACCGCCGGCAGCCCCGCAGCACCGAGCGCAATGCCTACGGTGCCCTTGCGCCACGCTCGGCCAAAGCTGTCGCTGATGATGACGCCGATCGGGACGCCAAAGGTGCGGACGAGGTGATCGCACAGCGCCCGCGCCGACCCGTCCGGGTCGCGCGGCAACAGCAGGACGCGCTCGACCGCGCCTAATGTCGGCACGTTCGAATGATCGATGCCGGCGTTGGCCATGACAAAACCGAGCCGGTGCTCGACAATCAGCAAGCCCGGACGATGGCGCACGACGCGCGTTGATTCGCCGAGTACGACCTCAACAAAGCGCGGATCCTTGTCGATTTCGGCGGCCAGCGCGACGGCTCGCGGCGACGGCTCGACATTGGCTACGTCGACATATCGGCCCTCCGCTTTCGACACCACCTTCTGGGCGACGACCAATACGTCTTGCGGTTGTGGGACAAGTCCGTTTTGCACGAATGCGTCGACCGCAATCGCGGCCAGATCGTCACCGGGTTCGATCAGTTTGATCCCGGTCAACGCCTTTAAGATGACCTCCGTCGTCATCACCCGAACTTGTCTCGCAACAACGGCAGCACGCTTTCCGCATAGAGCTTCAGGAACCGTGCCTGGTCCGGGCCGGGAGCGTGAAACAACAAATGGTTGAAGCCAAGTTCTACATAAGGGCGGATCTGCCTTAGCTGTTCCTCGGGGTCGGATGACACGATCCACCGGCTCGCGGCCCGTTCGAGCGGCAGAGCCGCGGCCAGCCGTTCCATTTCGATCGGATCTTCGACCCCGACCTTTTCCTCGGGCGATAGCGCGAGCGCTGCCCAATGGCGCGTGTCCTCCATTGCGCGGCTGCGGTCGGTGTCGAAGGACACCTTGACCTCGATCATCTTTTCGAGGCTGTCCTCATTGCGGCCGCGGCGGGCGAGACCTTCGCGGACCTTGCCGGTCAGGTCGATGTAAAGCTGCGGGTTCTTGCCGCTTGTGCAGATGAAACCCTCGGCGATTTGGCCGGCCATCGCCGCCGCGAGCGGGCCCGATGCGGCGACCCAAACCGGCACCTTGTCTCGCGGCTTGTCATAGATCGTCGCGTTCTCGGTGCGATAGAACTGGCCCTCGAAGCTGACCCGGTCCCCGGTCCACAATTTATTGATAAGTGCAATCGCCTCGCGCAGCCGGTCGCGCCGCTCCTTAGGGCCGGGCCATTTAATGCCGCTTGACGGCACCTCGTTCAACGACTCGCCGGTGCCGACGCCAAGCACGATACGTCCCGGGAACATCGCTCCAAGCGTGCCAAACACCTGCGCGATGACCGAGGGATGATAGCGGAAGGTCGGGGTCAAGACACTGGTGCCGATCACGACCCGCCGCGTGCGCGCGCCGAGCGCACCGAGCCAAGCCAGCGCCGAGGGGGCATGGCCGTCGGTGTGCTTCCACGGCTGGAAATGATCGCTGACAAAGACAGAATCGAACCCGACGTCTTCGGCCAGGCACGAGAAGTCGAGCAACTCGTTCGGTCCGAATTGTTCGGCCGATGCCTTATATCCGAGTTTCAGCAATCGCATCTCCTGTCGTTGCTGGTTCACGATCTGGAGCAATCACCGCAAGCAAAGTGAAGTATCTCAGCGGAAGTGCCCCGCCCCTTCTGCTATTCCGGCCTGGGTTTTTACGTCGCCGAGGATGACGGTTCTCTCTTTCTATGAGCTGCCGTTGTGCACCGCCTACACTTTGCTCAGTACATCTTCGCGAAAACGGCGCATATTGGCGATCATCACATCGGCCGTGTCGCCGTCAAAGCTGAAATCGACATGGTCGACACCGAGAGCGCGCAATGCTCTGAGAT
>JAFAHP010000805.1 GCA_019237175.1 Alphaproteobacteria bacterium | reverse complement strand
CATTTCGGGCCCGGTCAGGTTGAGCAATTGCGCCCGATCCACCAGCGACTCCTCGGGCGACATGAGGTGCTCGCCGCGCCGATAGTTGCGGAAGCCGTCAGCGGTCGGTTCGAGCGGCGCGAACGAGTCGACGTCGGTTTGCTCTGGCGAGGCGTCCATGCGTCCCGGCGTGAATAGGACCTTCACGTCGTGCCCGGCGCCCTTTGCGGATTTCTCGATCGCAGCACAGCCGCCGAGAACGATCAGGTCGGCAAGCGAGACCTTTTTCCCGTCAGACTGCGAAGCGTTGAATTCCTTTTGGATCGCTCCGAGCGTCTGCAATACCTTCGCCAGTTGGGCCGGCTGGTTGACGTCCCAATTCTTCTGCGGTGCCAAGCGAATGCGCGCACCGTTGGCACCACCGCGCTTATCGGAGCCGCGGAACGTCGACGCCGACGCCCAAGCCGTCGCGACCAGTTCGGAAACCGACAGGCCGGACGCGAGGATTTCCGCCTTCAGAGCGGCAATGTCCTCTTCCCCGATCAGCGGGTGATCCGCAACCGGGATCGGGTCTTGCCAGATCAGCGGCTCCTTCGGAACGAGCGGGCCGAGATAACGCACGATCGGACCCATATCGCGGTGCGTCAGCTTGAACCACGCCCGGGCAAAGGCGTCTGCGAACTCGTCGGGATGCTCGTAGAAGCGCCTCGAGATCTTTTCGTAAACCGGATCGACCCGCAGCGAGAGGTCCGTGACCAGCATGGTCGGCACGTGCCGCCTCGATCGGTCGTAGGCGTCCGGGATCGTCGCGGCGCCGCCTTTCGCCCTAAACTGCCAGGCGCCGGCCGGGCTCTTCATCAGCTCCCACTCGTTGTTGAACAGGTTCTCGAAAAAGTGGTTGCTCCACTTCGTCGGCGTTTGGGACCAGATGACTTCCGGCCCGCCGGTGATCGCGTCATCCCCTTTGCCCGTGCCAAATCTGCTCTTCCAGCCGAGGCCCTGTTCCTCGATCGGGGCGGCTTCCGGCGCGGGGCCCACCAGTGTCGGATCGCCGGCGCCGTGGGTTTTGCCGAAAGTATGACCGCCCGCAATCAGTGCCACCGTTTCTTCGTCGTTCATCGCCATACGGCGGAACGTTTCGCGAATATCCCTGGCCGCCGCGAGCGGATCCGGGTTGCCGTTCGGCCCTTCCGGATTGACGTAGATCAGACCCATTTGAACGGCGGCGAGAGGGTTCTCGAGATCACGGTCGCCGGTGTAGCGCTCGTCCGCCAGCCACTTGCCTTCGGGGCCCCAATAGATCGACTCGTCGGGCTCCCAGGCCTCCTCGCGCCCACCCCCGAAACCGAAGGTTTTGAAGCCCATCGACTCGAGGGCGACGTTGCCGGCGAGAATCATCAGATCGGGCCAGGAGATTTTCCGGCCGTATTTCCGCTTGATCGGCCACAGCAGCCGGCGCGCCTTGTCGAGGCTCGCATTGTCCGGCCAGCTATTGAGCGGTGCAAACCGCTGCTGGTCGGCCCCGGCGCCGCCGCGGCCGTCGCCGATGCGGTAGCTGCCTGCGAGGTGCCATGCCATCCGAATGAACAGCCCCCCATAGTGGCCAAAGTCGGCCGGCCACCAATCCTGCGAATCTGTCATCAAGGCATGCAGGTCATCGACCACGGCGTGCAGGTTGAGGCTGTTGAATTCCTTGGCGTAGTCGAACCCCTCGCCCATCGGGCTCGACAGGCTGGAATGCTGGTGAAGAACGTGAAGGTCCAGCTGGTTCGGCCACCAGTCACGGTTCGTGGGTGCTCGGGTCCCGCCCGTGAACGGGCACTTGCTTTCACTTGCCATGTTGCATCCGATCGTGTTCCGCAATTTGGGGTTCACACCCCAACCGGGCTCCCGGTATCGGTCGGTCGCTACAACAACCCGTCGAGGCCACTCGACGGCAAAGGCCCGCCGATGCCCGCGATATGGGGCGCCTGCGTGCCGTGTCAAGAATTAGAATTATTACAATTTAACGCCCGGCCGGATTCGAACCACGATGTCGACCTCCGCCCGAGGTGTGCGATGCGAGTGTGGGCTCGACCCTTGCTGCAGCCGATCGCGCCCTTGCCCGTTCGCTCGAGCCGACCGCCATCCCTCTCTGCTAGCCAGAGGAGGCAACCCAAAATATTGTTGTCGTCGGCGCAGCAAGTCGAGGAGCGGCCATCAGTTGTCCACGATGTTGATCGCCCTCGCGGCGATGTTTGTGCAGCAGACCTTCGCGTCGGTCGGAAAATCTCTTCCTGCGGTGGTTGCACCTTTGGTTATTGCCGAGTTCGATGCCGATCCCGCCTGGATCGGCGTATATTACGGCATTTCGGCTGCTGCCGCGTTGGTCGGGCAAATGGGGTGTGGCAGCGTCATCGTTCGCTACGGTGCGCTCCGCATGAGCCAAGTGGCTCTTGTGCTGCTGGGTGGGAGCATGGCCATCGCGGCGGAAGGGGGCTTCTTTGGGTTCGCGGCTTCGGCAATCATCGGCGGAGGCGGCGCGGCCGTCTCAACTCCGACGAGTTCGCAGTTGCTGGGCCGGGTTTCGCCGCCGCGTTTGGCGCCGTTGGTATTCTCGATCAAGCAAACCGCCGTCCCTGCGGGGTTGCTGATCTGCGGCGTTCTCGGTCCGGCGATGGCGCACACTATCGGATGGCGCGGCGCGATGCTCGTGACTGCTGCCGCCTGTATTTTGGGCGCGATCATCTTGCAGCCCATGCGGGCGCGGTTCGACCACGACCGCGTGCCCACGCGGCGCTTCCGGCTGTCGGATCTTGTCGGCACCATCTCCTCGGTTTTGAAAACCGGCGAACTGCGCGCGCTGTCCTTCGTGTGCTTTGCCTTTAATGGGATTCAATCGGTCTTCATCGCCTATTTCGTCATCTACCTTGTCTCGATCGGGCACAAGCTGACGGCCGCTGGGTTCCTGTTCTCCGTTGTCGTCACCCTCGCCGTGCCATGCCGCGTGCTGTGGGGCTGGCTGGGCAGCTTTCGCATTGCGCCGCGTCTTGTTATGGCGGGCCTGGCTTTCGGCATGGCGGCCAGCGTCGTATTGATCGGAATGTTCAGCGCGGCATGGCCAACGCCCGCGGTCGCAGTCGTTGGGGCTGTATTGAGTGCAACGGCATTGTCATGGCATGGCATTCTGCTGTCAGAGGCTGCGCGTCTGGCACCGATGAGTGCGATTGCCACAGTAACTGGCGGCGTGCTCTCGTTTGGCCAAGTTGGTGCGTTTGCTGGTCCGTTCGTCTTCTCGGTATTGCTCCGTCTGAGCGGCGGCTATGGCGCTGGCTGGGCCATCTGCGCCATCCCGGCGCTATGGGTCGGCTTCATCCTCTGGTGGCCCGGCGCACGGCTCAGCAGCGGGGAAGCCCTCCGGATAGAGTAGATCAGACCCAACCACTCGCTGAGGGAACGAACCATCAATCGGGTGCGCAGCTTCCTCAACGGGCATGAACCGACGATCGCCGCCGCGCAATAAAGCCGGGGTGACTGCAGCGGCAGGGACCGGCTCAGCCCCATCCAGGCCCAGCCCCGCGTTTTCCACGCGGGCTCCTACAGCACTTCGTAAACCTCCCACGATTGGCGCGCCGCCGCGACCAGCCGGTCGCCATCCTCGGCCAGCAGCACCCGTTCGGCGACCAGTCGATCCACGGCCTCGGCCAACTGCGCGGCCCAGGCATCACGCGATGCGTAGCGTGTTTCGAGCGACGGCCGCGGATCGCCGGTACGCCGCCTTTTTGTCTCGGTCTGCGGGAACGGGATCATCGAGCCCTGAATGGTGAAGAGGTCACCCTCGCCATACCCGCTGGCGCG
>JAFAHP010000157.1 GCA_019237175.1 Alphaproteobacteria bacterium | reverse complement strand
GGCCGCTTCCGAAGCCCGACTTTTGAGTGTGCGGACGGTGAAATACCTTGGATTAATATTAATGACCGCATCGGATTAATGACCGCATCGCCGGGATGGCCGGAGGGAGTCGGCGCCTCGATATGAACCTTTTGGACGACGAAAGGCCGCCGTCCAGATGTAAGTTGTATTTAAGATAACGCTCGCTCACTGATCGAGGGACGGCTGGGACCAGCCTCGGGTCAGCGGCGCAGCACCATCAGCTTTTTGATCTCGGCGATGGCCTTGGCCGGGTTCAGCCCTTTGGGGCAGGTATTGGTGCAGTTCATGATCGTGTGACAGCGATAAAGCCGGAACGGGTCTTCGAGCGCGTCGAGCCGCTCCCCGGTCGCGCCGTCGCGGCTGTCGGCGATCCAGCGATAGGCCTGCAACAAGATCGCCGGCCCCAGATAACGCTCGCCGTTCCACCAATAGGAGGGACACGCGGTCGAGCAGCAAAAGCACAAGATGCACTCCCACAGCCCGTCGAGCCGTTCGCGTTCTTCGACCGATTGCGGCAATTCGCGGTCGGGCGGCGGCGGGCTCGCGGTTTTGAGCCACGGTTCGATCGCGCGGTATTGGGCGAAGATGTGCGTCAGGTCGGAGACGAGATCCTTGATGACCGGCAAGTGCGGCAACGGGTAGATCTGCACCGGCCCTTTGATGTCGTCGATCGCCTTGATACAGGCGAGCGTATTGACGCCGTCGATGTTCATCGCACACGAACCGCACACACCTTCGCGGCATGAACGGCGGAAAGTCAGAGTGGTGTCGATCTCGTTCTTGATCTTGATCAGCGCGTCGAGAACCATCCGACCGCACTGGTCGAGATCGAGCGAAAAACTGTCGATGCCCGGGGTTTTGCCGTCATCGGGGTTCCAGCGATAAATCTTGAACTCGCGGACCCGCTTGGCTCCGGGAGGTGCCGGAACGGTTTTGCCGGGGCTGGGCCTTGAATTTGCCGGCAGTGTGAATTCAGCCATCAAGGGCCTCACGAGGGCCCGTCACCCTGCCCCCTCCCCGCAGGCGGGACCCGCGGCGCGGGAGGGTGAGGGATTGTACTGGCACTTTGCTCTCGTCCAACGGCATTCCGTCAATACACGCGGACCTTGGGCGGAAACGACGGCACCTCGTTCGACAGCGTATTGAGGTGCACCGGCCGGTAGTCGAGGGCTACCGTGCCGTCGGCGAGCCATGCGAGGGTGTGCTTCAGCCAATTCGCGTCGTCACGCTCCGGGTAGTCTTCGCGTGCATGCGCCCCCCGGCTCTCCGTGCGGTTCTGCGCCGAATGCAACGCCACGACCGCCTGTTCAAGCAGGTTTTCGAGTTCCAGCGCCTCGGCAAGATCGCTGTTCCAGATCAGCGAGCGGTCGGCGACGCCGAGATCGGCAAAGCTGCGGTGGACACGGTCGATCAGATCGACGCCTTTTCGCAGCACGTCGGCAGTCCGAAACACGGCGCAGTTGTCCTGCATCGTCTTTTGCATCTCGACGCGGATTTCGCTGGTCTTGCGCGGGCCCTTGGCATGGCGCACCGCATCGAGACGGGCGATCGCTTCGTCTCCGGCATTTGACGGCAGCGGCTTGTGCGGCATGCCCGGTTGCACCAGTTCGGCGGCGCGCAATGCCGCCGCACGCCCGAAAACGAGGATGTCGACCAGTGAGTTGCAACCGAGCCGGTTGGCGCCGTGCACCGACACACAGGCCGCTTCGCCGACCGCCATCAATCCCGGCACGACCGCATCCGGATTGTCCGGTGTCGGCCGCAGCGCCTCGCCGTGATAATTCGTCGGGATCCCGCCCATGTTGTAATGGACGGTCGGCACGATCGGGATCGGCCCGCGGGTGACGTCGACGTTGGCAAAAATCCGCACCGTCTCGGAGATTCCGGGCAGCCGCAGATGCAGCACCTTCGGGTCCAGATGCTCGAGGTGCAGCAGGATGTACTCCTTGTTCGGCCCGCACCCGCGCCCTTCGCGCATCTCGGTCGTCATTGCCCGGCTGACCACGTCGCGCGAGGCCAGATCCTTGGCATGGGGGGCGTAGCGCTCCATGAACCGCTCGCCTTCGCTATTGGTCACATAGCCGCCTTCGCCGCGCGCTCCTTCGGTAACGAGGCAACCGGCACCGTAGATGCCGGTTGGATGGAATTGGATGAATTCCATGTCCTGCAACGGCAGACCGGCGCGCAACACCATCGCATTGCCGTCGCCGGTGCAGGTGTGCGCCGAGGTGCACCAGAAATAGGTCCGCCCATAGCCGCCAGTCGCGAGGATCACGATATGGGCGCGGAACCGGTGAATACTTCCGTCGTCGAGATTCCACGCGATGACGCCGCGGCACACGCCCTCGTCGTCCATGATCAGGTCAAGCGCGAAATATTCGACAAAGAACTCTGCGTTGTTCTTCAGGCACCGCTGATAGAGCGTGTGGACGATCGCATGGCCGGTTCGGTCGGCGGCCGCGCAAGCGCGCCTTGCCGGGTCGCCGTCACCGTAATCGGTCATGTGGCCGCCAAACGGACGCTGGTAGATGCGTCCGTCCTCGGTGCGTGAGAACGGGACGCCAAAATGCTCCAGCTCGATGACCGCCGGGATCGCGTTGCTGCACATGTATTCGATTGCGTCCTGGTCACCGAGCCAGTCGGAGCCTTTGACCGTGTCGTACATGTGCCAGCGCCAATCATCGTCGTTCATATTGCCGAGCGCCGCCGCAATGCCGCCCTGGGCCGAGACAGTGTGGCTGCGGGTCGGATAAACCTTGCTGATGCACGCGGTCTTGAGCCCGGCCGTGGTCGCGCCCAGAGCCGCGCGCATACCGGCGCCACCGGCGCCGACGACGACGACATCATAGGTGTGATCGATGATCGGATAAGCGGGAGGCATCGCCCAACTCCCTGGTGACTCTGATGAGCGTCAGCTAATCGGCGGCGCCGAGCGCCAAAGTCAGCACCCCAACAATGCCGGCGACGGCGAAAGCAATGCACGCCAGTCGGCTGAAGATCACCAGCCCGAAGCGGGCCAACTCGCCATGAACATAATCCTCGATCACGACCTGCAACCCGATGGCGGCATGGTAAAATGTTGCGATCAACAAAAGCACGAGCCCGATCGCCGGTAACGGGCGGCCGACCCAATTCTGCATCGCATCAAAATCGGCGCCCGTGAGCTGGATCATCGCCGCGACAAACCACAATGCGAGCGGAACCAGCGCCACTGCCGTGACCCGTTGCACGACCCAGTGCTCGACCCCGCCCTTGGCCGAGCCCAGGCCGATCGCACGGCCGAGCGGCGAGCGCAATTGCGACGGCGGCGCGTCGCGCATTCGTAAGGTCCTCATCTCAATAGACCCAGTGCGCGATCCCGGCGGCCCATGCGGCCGCTGTCAAAATCGCCGCCGCAATCACCACCACCCAACCGCCGATGTAGGTCGATCTGAGATCGAGGGCATGGCCGGTGTCCCAGGTCAGGTGCCTGATGCCGTTACAAAGATGGTAGAACAAGGCGGCACTCCAGCCGAGCAGCAGCGCGACGCCAACCCACGAACCGAGAAAATTCTGCACCCCGGCATAAGCCTCGGGGCCGCTGGCGGCAGCCACGAGCCACCAGACCAACAGCACGGCGCCGGCGGTGAGCGCCAAACCGGCAGCACGGTGCAGGATCGACATCACCGAGGTCAGCTGCCAGCGATAGATCTGAAGATGCGGCGACAGCGGCCGCTCAACCGATTTCATCCAAGCGCCTTTTTGGGCACGGCCGGTTTCGTCTGCCGGCATTGCCTGTGGTTTTGTTTCATGCAGCCGGGACGCGGCCACGCGGCTGCTGGACGCGGGCCGCGACGGCGAGATCCGGTGCAGGGGAATAAGGGAGGCATCGCATCCTTGGCGAATATGACATCGCGGCAACAGCGCGGCGAGTGACTTAGACCGCCCTTCCAAAGGTGTCAACGGAGGGGACATCTCGCTTTAGCTCCCTCGTACGGGCGGCGAGTCGCCGGCAATCCGCTCGATCTGGTCGATCGCTTCCGCGATCGCGAGGATGCGGCGTGCATCCGCAGCATGCAGTTCCTCGATCAGACGTCCGTCGAGCAGGACGACGCCAGCGCCCCGCATCTCGGCTTCGGCATAGGCGGCAACAAACCGTTTCGCCCGGTCCAATTCCTGTTGGGTTGGCGCAAACGCCGCATTGGCCGGCGCGATCTGGTTTGGATGGATCAAGGTCTTGCCATCAAAGCCGAGCGCCCTGCCCTGCCGGCAAGCTAAAACAACCCCTTCGTCATCGGCGAGATCGAGGTGAACACCGTCGAGGGCGGCGAGACCATGGGCGCGGGCGGCAAGCAGCAACAAGCCCAGCGAGGTCATCAGCGGTGCGCGGTCGGGAGCGTCGAGCGCGTGCAAATCCGCGGTCAGATCCGATGTGCCCGCGACCAAGACGGCGATGCGCGGGCTCGCCGCCGCGATTGCCGAAGCGTCGAGAATGCCGCGCGGCGTCTCCAGCATGCACCAAAGCGCCATAGTCGCGGGCGCGCCGAACTGGTCGAGCAAGGCGGCGGCGCGGCGCACCTCTTCGGCGTTCTCGACCTTTGGCAGCAGCACCGCGTCGATCAGCGACCGGGCGGCGGTGGCGAGATCCGCCGCGCCCCAGGGTGTCGCGAGCGCGTTGATCCGCAGCACCAGTTCGCGCCGGCCGTACCCGCCAGCGTGGAGTGCCTTCTCGACAAGCGTGCGCGCCTTTTCCTTGGCGGCGGGCGCCACGGCGTCCTCGAGGTCGAAGATGAGACCGTCGGCCGGCAGATTGCGGGCTTTTTCCATGGCCCTGGGGTTTGCACCCGGTGTGAAAAGCACGCTGCGCCGCGGGCGATAGTTCGGCGGATTGCTATCAATCATGGTGTCGACCGACCGGATCTGGCGAGGCTCGAGGCGGCCCAGGCAATCAATCCTGCCGCTCCCTGGCTCAGACCAAACATGGGCAGTACGATCGATCTGCGGAAATGGATTTATCTGATCGCGGCAATCGAATTTTGTGATGACGCGCCGATGACGGCAATCAAACAACTTTTCTTGTCACCCCCGCGTCTCCGGGGGCCCACGGCGACCGTCG